>CAZSHF010000040.1:0-22307 GCA_964606655.1 uncultured Treponema sp. | reverse complement strand
GAAACATTTCTTACCGAGAAGAGCGTTTCCGCCGTAACCAGAACCGTAAGACCAAACAAGATGCTCCTCAGGGAACTGAGAGATATATTTCTGCTCAACAGGAGCGCAGGCCCATACGCCGTTGTCTTTTTCTCCGTTGTTGAGCGGTTTTCCGACAGAATGAAGACAAGGAACAAAATCATCGTCAAGATACTGCCAGACTTTCTCGCCGGCGCGCGTCATAATATCCATGTTAAGAACAACATATTCTGAATCAGTGAGCTCAACGCCGTATTTTGCAATCGGAGAGCCGAGCGGTCCCATGCAGAACGGAAGAACATACATCGTGCGTCCGTGCATACATCCGGTGTAGAGACCTTTCATCGTCGCCTTAAGTTCAACAGGGTCAATCCAGTTGTTTGTAGGACCTGCATCTTCCTGTTTTCTAGAAGCAATGAATGTTCTCTTTTCAACGCGGGCAACATCAGAAGGGTCAGAACGGAAAAGGAAACTGTTAGGTTTCTTTGCCAAAGGAGTAGCAAGACCTTCATTCACGCATTTCTGCATAAGCTCGTCATACTCTTTTGCAGAACCGTCAACAACACGGACATTGTCCGGTTCACACATTTTAATACATTCTTCAATCCAAGCTTTGATCTTGGCATTTTTGATGTCATTAACTGTCATTCAATTCTCCTATAAAATCGGGTCGCCCCGAAAAATTTCAAATCGGTAATAATTTAACATTTTCCAATCTATTGTTCAATGTAATTGCCGCCGGATTTTCTCAATTGCCCGGCGTGACTGAATTACACATCACCAAGCCGATTTAAAATTTATTCTCAAACATCTTAAAACTGTTCTGAAAATGAAATGGAAAGAGCAAAAAATTCAAGGTAACGACTGCAAAAACTTATCTTCCGCCGTTTAAAATGCGGAAAAGCGGCGGAAAGATTTTCTTTAAGATGATTCCAGCAAACGTTCCAATAACGATTACTAGGAGCGAAACGCCAAAATATTCACAAAGGCAACGCAAAGTGTTTGTCATTGGAAGCGCTTTTCGCCACAAAGTTTGAATTGAAGTTAGCAAAAATGGCATGTGGATTGCGAAAAGCCAGAACGAAAATTCTGACAAGTATTTTGTTGCACTAAAAACTTTTTCATTTTTTACAAGAAGCACAGAAAGTTTTAGGAAAACAAAGCAATCTACAAAAATCATAAACCAATATGAAAATGAATTAGTTTCGCTAAAATTCCAAACATAAAGCCACAAAATAATAAAAAGCGGAATTAGCACTTTCCATTTAATTTTGTCTGCAAACGCAAAAAGGTCAAAATCGTAGTTTGCCCAATAAAATCCAAGTGTGTAGTAAAAAAGCGCTTGGCTTGCAACAAAAAACGGACGAACGTCGCCAAAATAAAAGAACGAAACTGCTAAAATTGTGCAGAACGGAAACTTTTTTGCAGCAAGTTGTAAAAGTGGCGAAAGCAAGATCAAAATAAAAAGGTCGCGTACGAACCAAAATTGAATCAAATACAAATCTGCAAAGTTGTGCCAGTTTCCATCTTTTAAGGTTGTATAACCAAAAAACGCGTGAAACCAGTCGGCTGCGTTCCATTCCATTTGCGGAATAACTCGCGGATGAGAAAAAAGCGACGGCACAACTTTAGAAAGCAAAAATTTTATTCCAACGTACAATCCAATGTTTAAAATCGGCCACAAAAAATACGGAAGAACAAGCGATTTTGCGCGTTTTTTTATAAGAACGCTAAACTTGTCGTTTTTCATAAACTGCAAGTACGCGGAAAACAAAAAGAAAAGCGGAACGGCACATCTAGCAATTCCGTCGGAAATGAACTTTTGAATCCAAATTCCCAAAAATCCGTTTGCGTAAGAAAAAGGTTCGTAGCCGTTTTCCAATGCGCCTTTTATAATGTTTTCCTGTACATAATTGTTGTGAATAAAAACCACAAGTACAATCAACAAAAACCGCAGACTTGTAATGCGTCGCGAAGTTTCTTCGTCAATCGTTTTTTTAGTGGTGGTTTCGACAGGCTCAATCACCGAATTATTATCTAATACTTGCATAACGCAAGTGTATAACTTTACAAATCAAATTGCTAGTGTAAAACAAATAAATTGGCTTGCAAAATGCAAGTATGACAGAAAACGAATTAAAAGAAACGCTTGCTTTTAACATTAAAAAATACAGAAAAGATAAATTTACGCAAGAAACTTTGGCAGAAGCGATTGGAGTTTCTAGCCAGAACATAAACGACATTGAAGGAAAACGGCGATTTCCGCGTTCCGAAACGCTTGTAAAAATAGCGGACGTTCTTGGCGTGGAAGTTTACCAGCTTTTTGTTCCGCAAGATAAAAATCAAATAAAAATAGAAAGCACGCCAGAAAACGAAAAAATTAAAAACCAGCTGCAAAAAGAACTTGTGCAAAATATGCGCCAGAAAATCAACAAGTTTTTAGACGGAATTGAAAAAGATTAAAGACGATTTAGTTTTTCTTCGGATTCTTTTATTTCTTTGCAAAATGAAACAAAATCGTTTGCGTTCTGCGGGATTTTAAAACCAAACAAACTGATTTCTCCACCAAGACCTGCAAGTTTGTATTTCGGTGGTTGCACTTCGGTAAACTCAGTATCCGCAACGCTGAAACCACAATCTTTTTCAGGATAAACAAATCCGCCATTCAAAACTTTTTCATTCGGCTTGCTCATCGTGTGAATGTACGAAACAACTTGATACAAATCTTCGCACCCGACTCCATTTTCCAAATGCTTGTATTTCGCGTCTAAAATAATTTCATTCGGCTTGTAAAAATCCGGATAAATCTTGCGATAGTTCTTGTCAAAATGTTCTTCATCAGCGTTGTTGTCAAAAAAGTGAAGCCCACCGCGACTTTCTTTATTTTTCGGATGAATAAAATTGTGCGGTTCTTTCGTTAAAATCGTCACAAGATATTCTTCCCAGAGCCATGCGCCGTCGAACAAGATTCCGTAGACTTCGTTTGAATCCGCGTGGAAGCTGATTTTCTGATTTTTCAGAATCGCAAGGCAAAGTTTTTGAAGCGGCTTCCATTCGGTGAAAAACGGATGCGAAAGCGGCTTTGCGTTCTTGAAGATGATTTTTTCACGCTCAAAAAAGTTGTAGATCGGCGTAACTTCCACAATCTGCAAGACAAGAGGCTTTGTGTGTTTCTCCGAAAGAATTGCTTTTCCGAACGGCTTTGTTTTTATCAGCTCGATTGTGTGACGCACAAGTTGAGTTAGTGAGTTGTCGTAAGCGCGAGCTAGCTCGGTGTAGGCGACTTTTCCCGCGAACGGAATATTTTGCGCAATGTGGCGGGAAACATTTATTGCGCCTCGAACATTCGCGTCATTCCGCTCGAACTTCTGATAAGTTTTGAAAATTCCCTGCGCCATCGCTTTTTTTAGATAAAACGGAAACAGAAAGCAGAGGTAGTCAAACTGATTTTTGATGGCAGAAAACGCGTCAAATTTCAGGTCAAGCAAGTTCGGGCAGAAAACTTTTGAAAGCATATAGTGAAGGAAAAAGTCTTTGGTGGTGGTCTTCGTATTATTGGTGGTTTCGGCAGGCTCAACCACCGGCTGTGCAAACCGCGACGTGATTTGAATCTGCGCGCTTCCAATTCCAAGAAAACCCATCAAGTTGCCGGTTTTGATTTTGATGTTTTGATTTGTGTCATTCCGAACTTGATTCGGAATCTTATTTGTAGATGCTGTGCGAAGCCGCCGAAGGCTATCAAGTTCAGCATAACAATGATAATCTATTCTTCCCGACATTTCAAAAATCTTCTCGTCGCCGATTGAACCGTAAGTTTTTTTGGCGTTGTCTGGAAACACAAGCAGGTTCTTGTTTTTCGCACAAAGTTCTGAAAGCGGAATGTTCTCAATTCGGGAAAGCTCCGCATAGTGAGAAAATGTGAAGTAGTCATTTTCCTGCGACTTGTCAATCAAATCGAAGAGATTTTTTGCACAGTTGTTGTCGGTTGTGGTTATGTGGAGCATTTGTCATTTCCGTTCGTGTCACCCTGAATTCATTTCAGGGTCTATTTGCCATTTTCTACAGATTCCGAATCAAGTTCGGAATGACTTGCATTGTCATACGCATTTTTCAGTTCAGTAAGTTTTGATTCTGCGTCGTCGCGTCCGCGCAAGTATTCACGCAAAAGTCCGGAAAGATGATAATTCCAAAGCGCGTCAAAATCGTCGCCAAGCTCGTTGAGTTTTAAGAAATACGCACCGCCGATGTGATAGCTTGAGTTTAGCCCTTCGATTGCAGAAATCGCATTGTTCAAGTTTTTCATACGGATTTTCGCCTCGTCCGCAAGTTCTTGAGGAAGTCCGGTCTTGTTGCCGTTTTCCTCAGCTTTTTCATCAAGCATTTCGATTGTGTCTTCCGCCTTAATTTCTTTGAACGTGAACCGGCGGCGGAACGCGAAGTCCATTGTGTCAACGCTGCGGTCGATGTCGTTCATTGTGCCGATGATGTACACGTTTTCTGGAACGAAAAATCCGTCTTTGAAAACGTCGCCGTCTTCCACAAGATTCTGATATTGCGTCTGGATTCTGCCTTTTTCGCCCCGATAGCCGCTCTCGATTGCGTAGAACAGCTCGCCGAAAATCTTGGAAAGCTCTCCTCGGTTTATTTCGTCGATGATAAAGAGGAAGTTGCGTTTTTCAACTTTCTGGACATTTTGAACTTTTATATTTTGCTTCTGCGACTTGACTTCGTTGTACAAAGTCAAAATATATGAATCCTGCTGAGTCCGCAATTTTCGGTTGAAAAATGATTTTATATCTGCGCCGCTTTCAATTTTTGTGTTTGAATTCAGAAGCTGAACCAAATCATTTTTTGGAAGAGAAAGTTCATTCGTAATTTTGTTCGCCGGAATTGAAATCAAAATGCTTTTGTCCGATGAGTCTTCAATCTTGAATTTGTTTCCATGTGCAATCTCAAATTCCATTTCATCATCAATCGCTTTTTCAAGGAAGTCTTCAATCTGTTCGTCGATATTTTTTTGCTTTTGCAAATCTTCCACAGACTTCTTGCTGTCAATCAAATTTTGTAGAGCATTCTTGCAGAATTCTTTGAAAACTCCGTCGCGCCGCTCAAAGCCGATTCCGCCGCTGGCATTACTGTCGTTCACAGGGCGCAGGCCTTCCACAAAGTCCGTGTAGTCGTAGCTCGGATGGAACTGAACCATTTGCGTTTCGGCGTTCAGATATTTTGCAATTTCGTGTGCAAGGTGAGTTTTTCCAGTTCCCGGCGCGCCGTGAAGAATCAGGTTGTGAGTGTGAAGAAGCAACTCGGCGAGAGTTTGTGCAAGGGAATTTTTCATATCAGGTTCTCCGTTTAAGTTTACGAATTTTGCTCCGCTTTCAAAAAGCGTATAAATGATATTCTGCGCAATCAGTTTTGTGGATTTTTCATACTGTGCTGTGTGTGAATTGTAAAAATCCATTATTTCAGAATCAGCTTTCACATGCGTTTCAAAATCAGAAATCAAATTCAGATAATGCGAATATTTCTTTCCCGCCGGCTCCGTTTTGATTTTCAAACAATCGCAAAGTTTTTCGTAATAGCTTGGTTTGTAAAACGTGTATTTTTGCGGATTGCGACAGGTGAGGAAAACTGAAGCGGAACGTTCGTCATCTGGTCTAGCATAATTTTCTGCCAGATTTGAAGTAAGCTCATTTATATCAGATTTAAATTTATCAAACCGTATATCCAAATCTTCTGATTCAGAAGAAAGCGAATTCATCACAGAATCAAGACGACTGTCATCAAGAAAAACTTTTGCGTTGCTCAAAGCGGAATAATAAAACAAATTTGATGCTTTCTTTGAAGATTCTGTTTTCCCAAGAAGATACAAAAGGATTTCTTTCCAAGATTTTCCAACGGAATATGTTATGGTTTCCCACTTGTATTCTTCATCATCAAAAGCAACATTTTGATGTTCTTTCAGAAGTTTTTTGTATGCGGAAAGAAGATGTTGCCATTCGAACTCGTGCGATTCTAAATATTTCGGTTGTTTCAAGTTCATTTTCAATTTTTCATTAATATAATCTATAAAATCTTTTTCATGGGCTTCTTTTGACTGCGGATATATTGTAGAATTTTCAATGCACCATTTACCAAATGCTTTTATTGCTGGGATTAAAGGTTGCACATATTTTTCAATTGCACTTGTTGAAATTAAAAACTGATATGAACCGTTCCATAAGTCATTTGCGGATATGCTTTTCAAGTCATTATAAGTTCTAGGAATAAAATCTCCTAAATTTTTTCGAACAGAATCTTCTTTATAGAATTCACAAGATTTATCATTAAGCAATTCTTTGATAAAATCCGAATCCAATTTTAATGCTTCGCTTCTGTCACACATAACAAGCAATTTTCTGTCTTTATAGCGAAGAACGTATTTATTCCCGCAGTTTAACTGAATTGCTGTGTTTGACTTTCTATAACTAGTATTCCAATTGTCATTGCGAATTTTTGAAACATACTGTATGAGTTCTGCAAAAATTTTTAAAATACTTTTGATTTCAGTTTCGTTTGATTTATCAATCCATTTATAAAATATGTTTTCTACAGTTATCATAATTTTCCTCTTTTGCTTTTATTCTATCACATCAGAACGACATAGAATGTGCCGCAACCTTCGGTTGCTACCGAGTTTTCTTCAAAAACTCGCAGTGCGACTCTCTACATCGTCAGAAAGTTCATCACCATTGTCGTCATCGTTTCTTTTTCTTCGGGCATTGATTCTGCAATCATCAGCGTGATGGCGACAAGTTCTCCGTCTGATATTACTTTCTGTCCATTTCGGAAAAGCGCGTTGTTGCGGTCAAGAAATTCAAGAAAAAGCGATGCGGCGATTCTTTTGCATCCGTCAACATAAGGATGGTCTTTCACCATAAAATAAAGCAGGTTCGCGGCTTTTTCCTCAAGGCTCGGATACATTTCCTGCACGAACGCGCTTTGATAAACTGCGGCGATAATTCCCTCGACTTTGCCTTCTTCCCTTTCAACGCCGAAAACGTCTGTGTCAAAAGTGCATTTCATCTGTAGAACCATTTTCTGACATTCTTCATAAGTGATTCTGTAGGTTGGTTTTTCGCCTCCGGGCTTTTTCAGATTCTGATGGTCGTAATTGTCCAAAAGTCCGAGAGCCTTTGAATACTGGCTCACGGCTTTCAAAACTGCCGACTGTTCAATGTTCATCGTGCTTGAAAGCATTCTGTTCTGAATGTCCACGGTTTTCTGCAGGATTTTGAGCCGTTTTTCATTCAGTGCGTATCCGTCAAGAATATACTTCCGCAGGACGCTGTTCGCCCACTTTCTGAACTCAACGCCGCGCTTTGACTTTACGCGGTAACCTACGGAAATAATCACATCGAGGTTGTAATATTCCGTCATATGAGTTTGGGTCTTGCCTTTGATTGCACCGTGTTTTGTGGTAGTCGCAAAATTTGCGACTACCACTTGGCCATCCAGCTCCTCTTTTAGCGCGTTTGCAATGTGCTTTCCGATTGTCTTTACGTCGCGGTCAAAAAGCTCCGCCATTTGCTGACGGTTCAGCCACACAGTTTCGTTATGAATCCGGACGTTTAGCGTCACATCTTCGTC
This sequence comes from uncultured Treponema sp., assembly GCA_964606655.1. Lineage (GTDB taxonomy): Bacteria > Spirochaetota > Spirochaetia > Treponematales > Treponemataceae > Treponema_D. The sequence goes on along the minus strand of CAZSHF010000040.1, from coordinate 14,660 downwards.
GTCTTTTGCTGTGAAAAGAACGATGTTTTCTTGTTTTTCCATTGATTTTTCCTTATTTTGGGCTGTTTTTTGTAAGTGATTTCGACAGGCTCAATCACCACTGTATTTTCATTTTTTACGAAACCCTCAAAATCATTTCTATTTTGTCTTTCAATTCTTCGCTACAATCTTCTATGTCATCAAGTGCAATCACTTTTAAATTTATCATAGAAACAATGTCGCAAATCATAGAACTTTTTCTTCACTGAAGAATTACACCTGGATTTTTGCTGTCGTTTTTTATCCTTTTTTCAAGTTTCCAGAATTTACTTGAAGCCGGCTCATCTCTGCTTAACAAATCGATGTATTTTTTTTACCAAGCGTTCCATAACGTTCTTGCCACTGCAGAAGACGCTCGCGAAACAAATTCCAATCTGATTTTGAAACTTCCATTTTTTCACCTCGCAAAAATATTATAGCACGGAAAATTCTGAAAAATCTTTTTACAATTCAATTTTCCTAAGTAAATCATTCAGCAGGGAATCGATTTTGGCTGCTTCGTTTGTTTTTTCATCATAATAGTTGCAAATAAAATCGATATTTGGCTTATCAAATTCACAAAAATCGACATTTGAGGTAAATATGGTGGTTTCGATAAACTCAACCGCCGCATTTCATTCTTTTTGGACAGCCCCGTAATTACAAGATACATAAAGTTGATTTTCACAGATTTTGCGTTGGCAAAATGGAAGCCGTGACACAACTTCCGCACGGACAATCCGAATGCTGACCGAATTGTTTTGAGACAGAATGTTCCGCACAATTGAAAACTCCGCAATTTGCCTGTATACTGTTTTTATGGGTGAGGAAAAGAACAAAAAGTCATTGCTTGAAATGGCTTCCAGAATGGCGGAAAACGAAAATCAGTCCGCGGCAAAGACAACAAAAAAATCTGCAAAAACCGAAGCAAAGCCGGAAACAAAAGCGGCTTCAGAACGCTCAAAAAAACTTTCTGAAGAGCAAAAAACTAAAGCCCCCGCAAAGCCGAAGGCTTCTGAAAAAAATCAAAAACTTGCTGACTACAACGAAGACTCGATTCTTCATCTTGAAGGACTTGAGCATATCAGGCTCAGGCCGGGAATGTACATCGGCTCTTTGGGCGACGGCTCAAACGAAAACGACGGCATTTACATTCTCTTGAAAGAAGGAATCGACAATGCTGTCGACGAGTTTTCTCAAGGATTCGGAGACCGCGTTGACATCGAGATAAAAGACGGACGCGTGAAAATCCGCGACTACGGACGGGGAATTCCGCTGGGAAAACTTGAAGACTGCGTTTCAAATGTGAACACAGGCGCAAAATACAACAACTCGGTCTTCAAGCAGGCAATCGGAATGAACGGAGTCGGAATAAAGGCCACGAACGCGCTTTCCTCATATTTCAGGGCCGCCTCAATCCGAGACGGAAAAATGGCTTATGTCGAATACAAGCGCGGCGAAAAGACAAACGGCTCTTTAGGAAACGCAAAGCCCGGCGTGAAAAACGGAACTTACCTTGAATTTGTTCCGGACGAAGAGCTTTTCGGAAAATATTCGTTCAATATGGAAATGGTCGAAAAACGTCTCTGGAACTACGCTTATCTGAATCCGGAGCTTTCTCTTCATTGCAACGGAAACGAGTATTTCAGCGAGAACGGACTTTCAGACCTTTTAAAGCACGAGCTCGGAGAAAAGCAGAAGACTTTGTACGAGCCTTTTTCCTACAAAGGGAAAAACCTTGAATTCGTGATGACGCACACCGCAAGCCTCGACAGGATTGTATATTCGTTTGTGAACGGACAAAGCACAGAAGACGGCGGAACACACGTGACCGCATTTTTAGACGGAATCACAAAAGGAATCAATGATTTTTTCAAGAAAACTTATGAAGAACGCGACATCACAAGCGGAATTCTGGTGGCATTAAAAATCGGGCTTGACAATCCGATGTTCACAAGCCAGACAAAAAACAAGCTCGGAAATGTGGAGATCCGTTCCCCGATTATAAAGGAAGTCCAGGCGGCGATTGACGACTGGATCCGCCATCATCCTGAAATCGCGAACGCTCTTGAAGACAAAATAATCCGGAACCAGAAGGCGCGGAACGAGATAAATTCCGTCACCGAAAAGACAATCAGAGAAGCGGAAAAATCAGTTTCCTTGAAAATCCACAAACTCAAAGACTGCAAATATCATCTTCAGGACGGAAAAAAAGGCGAAGACTCGATGATTTTCATCACTGAAGGAGATTCCGCGACAGGCTCAATGGTCGGCTGCCGCAATGTCGAGACGCAGGCGATTTTCAGCCTGAAAGGAAAGCCTGAGAATATGTTCGGAAGAAAAAAATCAGCGCTGTTTGAAAACGAGGAGCTGAAGAATCTTACGCTCAGCCTTGGCGTCCACAAGGAAATCGAAGGGCTTCGCTACAATAAAATAATCATCGCGACAGATGCCGACAACGACGGTTTCCATATAAGAAATCTTGTGATGACTTACCTTCTTCTGTATTTTGAAGAGCTGATTCTGACAGGACACGTTTACATTCTTGAAACTCCGCTTTTCCGCGTGAGAAACAAGACAAGGGCGGTTTACTGTTATTCAGAAAAAAGCCGTGACAACGCTGTGAAAGAGCTTGGAAAAGGCGCGGAGATAACACGCTTCAAAGGACTTGGAGAAATAAGTCCGCACGAGTTCGGACAGTTCATCCGTCCAAGAAAAGAAGGCGAAAGCGAAGATGTCGGAATCCACTTGACTCCGGTTTCAATCCAGACGCTCCAGAACGTTCCGAAAGTGCTTGAGTTCTACATGGGAAAAAACACGCCGGAACGACGCGACTTTATTGTGCATCATCTTGCGGCGGAAATAGACGCTTAGTAAATTGATAATTGATAATTTACAATTTTGGTGGGGAAAGCCTTCCCCTCGCTGCAAAACCGAGTCGTTCCACGAATGGGGATTGCAGGCAATTCCCATTCTTTCCACTTTGTCGGTTTTTCCGCTGCCCCTTCTCCTAGGGCTTGCCGCCCTAAAACCCGCTTTAACCTAATTGTCAATCCTCAATTGTTCTTGCGTTTTGTCTTGAAACGCTTTTTTAAGCAAGACCGGAACAACCATAGAACTTACTATTATCAGAAGAATCACAGCGGCGAAATATTTTGAATCGACAAGCCCTGCGCTCAAGCCTTTCTGGGCGACAATCAAGGCGACTTCGCCCCGCACCATCATTCCGATTCCGACCTGCGCGCTTTCTTTCCAGGAATATCCCATAAGTTTTGAAACTCCGCCGCATCCGATGATTTTCGAGACGCAGCCGACAATCACAAAAACAGCCGAGAACAGAAGAAGGCTTAAATCCATTCCGCCAAGATTTGTCTTGAGCCCGATGCTCGCGAAAAAAACCGGGCTGAAAATCATATACGAGTTTATGTCGATTTTCTGCTCCATATAGTGAGCGTCGTTCAGATTGCAGAAGACAACGCCTGCGATATACGCGCCTGTAATCTCAGCGATTCCGAAAAGCTTTTCCGCCGCGTAAGCGAAAACAAAAGCGACTCCAAGCCCGTAAATCGGAATCCTTCGCGAACGGGGATGCCTTCTGTCGTACCATTTAAAGAATTTGAAAACAATGAATCCCAGCACTACCGCGCATATAAAAAACAGAAGAGTCTTTAAAATCACAGAAACATATCCGCCGGTTCCAGAACTCACTCCAAGGACAACAGTCAGAACTATGATTCCGAAAACATCATCGATAATCGCGGCGCTTATGATTGTCTGGCCGATGTCGCTTTTTATCTTTCCGAGCTCTTTCAAAGTCGCGACAGAAATGCTTACGGAAGTCGCGGTCATTATAGTTCCTATGAACATCGACTGGTAAAAATTCCTTGTTCCCCAGCCGTCCCAGCCCCAGAAGCACAAAGCCATCACAGTTCCCATCAGAAGAGGAACCAGAACTCCGCACGCCGCGATAACCGTGGATTTCACGCCGGACTTCACAAGAGACTTAAGGTTGGTTCCAAGCCCTGCGGAAAACATAATCATCACGACACCGATTTCCGCCATATACGAGATGAACTGGTTCGCCTCCTGATAAACCAGATTCGGGTCAAGTCCTCCGTAATTCCTGAAAAACGGAATGAAATGAAGCAGAAGTCCCGCGATGATCTGGCCCGCGACCTGAGGAAAGCCGATTTTCTTTAAAAGCGTTCCTAAATATTTCGCGGCGATTATGATAATTCCGACTGAAAGAATAATCTGGAGAACAATCTCTCCGTTTGGCAAAGAATTGACTTGCATTTGACCTGAACCGTCCAGCGTTTGTTTTTATTTTGTTTTCGTTTTTTGTTTTTATTTTGTTATCTGATGTTTATTTTGCTTGAAAAAAATCACATTGAATGTCCACAGACAAGTCCTGGAACTAAAAAGCGAAAGACTTAATTCTCAGGAACCTCAATCTGCCCGAATTCGCAGAGCACATTCGCGACCCTGCAATGCTCAAGAAGCTCAAGGTTCTTTCCGTGGCGTTTGTAAAGCCTGATTTCCCCTGAACCGGTTCCGCCTGTAAGAATCTTAAGAGTTTTCCTCATTCCTTCAGGCATTTCCCAGCTCCGCACAAAAAGCTGCCTGGCAGGACAGAATACATCGACATCAATCACAAAAGATTTGCTGTTCACGCTCGCGGACCAGTGAAGCTTTTCTCCGTCCTCGGATTCAGGCATCTGGCTGCACGAAAAAGACGAGGAAAACTTTCTTTTCCCTGAATCCGCGGAAAAAATATATTCTTTTCCTTCAAAGTTCACAGCAAGAGAAATCCTTCCGTCGTAAATTCCCTGAAGAGCAAAACCTGAAGACTGATACGACTTTCCGCTTATGATGCTCGAAATGTTCGGCGAAGAAAGATGAAACCATTCTTCAGGATAGGCTTTTCCCCAGTTCCTGTCGATGTAGCCGAAAGATTTTTTTGGAATCACATCGTATTCTTTTCCGTCAAGCGTGATGTTTCCTGAAAATATTGTCTTTGCTCCGGGAATGAACCAGTTTGAATCCTTGGATTTGTATCCTTTCTGGCAAGGAAGAGCAAATTCATACCGAAGATTCCAGCTTATTATTCCTGAATTGCACAGAAATTCCGGATGCTCGTTCAAGTCCGAAGGAGAACATTCAAGGCTTCCCTGCAAAGAACTGTCGTCAAAACGGCAGCCCGCCGCTTTCACATCAAACGAACGCGAAGAGAAATCAAAATTTTTTACAGGAATGTATTCGCAGATTTGCTTCGCGCCTTGCCCCAAAGCTCCAGCACGGAGCGCGACATAAGAAGGAACAACAAGGTTTTCGCTCTGAATTTTCTGGGCGGAAGAAGTTCCTGCAAGGACATTCTGAATGTCTTCCGCGGAAAACCTCACACGCGGCTTGAATCCCAGAAGAACATCGGAAGGACTCAGCCACGGATTAAGCATCGCAAGCTCAATGAAAAATATCCTTTCGTTTCCAGTAAGACGCTCGACGCCTGAAAACACAAATCTCCAGAGATTCACTCCGTTCTTTTTCAAAGAGCCGGACAGCTGGCATTTCATCACGCTCAACGCTTTCTGGGCAGCACTCATATCCTAAAAATCCCCTTCTGCTTTCAATATTCAATTTTCGACATAAAAAAAGGAATACTTAAGATTATGATTATTTAAAGAGTTTGTCGATTTTTTTATCTACATCTTTCGCTTCTTCAGGAAAGTTCTCATCAAGGAATTCAAAGCATTCTGCCGATGCTCTCTGGGCGTGCTCGTACCAGATTGTATACAGTTCTGATTTTATATCATCTCCAGGATACGGCGCTCCCTGAACATCAGAAACCAGCTGCCTGAGCATTTCCACACACTGTTTTGTCTTTTTATCCATAACGCTTATCGCTCCTTTTATTCACTTTTTGCATAAACCAGACTTGTTCGATAGCTTCGTCATCTACAAGTCTAGTTTATATTATAAATGCAATTTGACAATCTTGCCACTCTTTTTTAGTTTTTTAAACAATGTTTTATTTATGCATGACGAAGGACAGACAACACAAGTCCGCGCGTTCTCCGCGTTCCTGAAAAGCCGCGCCGCGCAGGATTTCATATCTTTTGCTGAAAGCGAAACTATGTTCTTCAGTTTTTCAGTCCTGTCATCGTCGCTTATGCAGTAAAGCATCCTTGAAAAATGAACGCGCCCTTGCACAGAAGGAGAAAGAGGCTGGACTTCGTCTCCGTAAGTTCCTGTCACGGAACGGTCGCATTCCTCTCCGGAAATCTGAATTTCAGACGAGGATTCAAGACAGCCGACGCAGGTTTTAAGAGATTTGAACGGATTCGGGTCGCGGAAAGTCGAGAACACAAACTGCCCCGAAAGGTTCGCGCTTGAAGCGTATGCTCCGTACGCTCCGCCGCTCGTCCTGATTCTTTCCCAGAGAAGATTTGACGAAAGCCAATGAGACAAAAGAAGCTCCGCTGCGTTTTCCTTTGTCCCGAAATACGCGGAATCAACAGAAGATGCCGTAAACCCGACCTGCGAGGAAGCGATGAAAACCTCGTTCACTTTTTCTGATTCTTTCAAATCTTTTTGTTCAAAAGAAAACTTCTGTCCGCGGAGCAAAGTCTGTTTTCTGAACAAGGCGTCGTCGAATCCTTTAAAATCGCACAATGCTTTAAGATTCAGGTTTTCAGGCAGAGAGGAGACAAGTTTTCCGATTTTTTCAGCAGTTTCTTTGTCGGAAGTAAGATGAACCACCGAGCCTGAATCAAAGAGGATTTTCTTTATCGAACTGAATTTCCTTGAAAGGGATTTTATTTTCCGCGCGGAAAGGCTTTCCACAAAGAAAACCTGAGTGAATCCTTTTAAAATCTCGTCCACTGTGCCTGAATGTGTCTTTCCGCTCAGGACACGGATCTGCGCGTATCTGTTTCCGTGCGGAACAACCGAAGACTTCATCGCGCTTTTCACTTCGGAAAGAAGATTTTTCATCCGCCTTAAATCCGAAAAATCGAACGAAGAAAGACATTCCTCGAACAGCCTGATTCCTTCCTCCGCTTTTTCAGCAAGAAGCTTCACAGTGAAGAAAATCCAGTCGCGTCCGCAGAAATTGAATTTCCTGTATTTTTCAAAAAGCGCCTTTGATTTTTCAGTTTTCGGCATTTCCTGCGAAAGAATTCTCGCTCCGATTCCGCCGGTTTTCACTCCGGCTTCCATTGAGCATTCCGCCCAGTCTTTTCCGTTCCAGCCGGCATTTGTCGCGAAATACGAGAATAGCGGAAGATATTTGTAGTCTTCAGGCTTTATTCTGTCGCATGGAAAACCGATTTCAAGATAGGCGATTCCGTTTGTGTTCTGGATATTCCTGAAGAACGGAATCCCTGATTTTTCTTCCGCAGAGTTTTCCGCGTCCGCGGCGTTTTCAAGTTTTGCTCCGTCTGATTTTTCAGCGCTGACTTCTGATTCATTTTTTGTTTTCAGGAAAGAAAGCAAAATCTCGGATTTTTCCGCTTCAGTGTTCAAGTCCTTTTTGTCAAGATGAGGAATGCATTTCACCTCTTCCTCGCTTTCATGGTGATTCTGGTAAGAATGAAGAAGATCCAGTTCCGCCCGGATTTTTTCTTTGTCCGCGTTTTCCGTAAGAGAACGAATCATATCTTTTTCGCTTTTTTCCCTTTCGGAAAAATAAGATGCGGAAGGCTCGACTGAAAGACAGACACGCTGGCTGTTTTCAAAAATATATTTTTCAAGAAGATTCTGGATGTAACGCGGATTTCCTTCGGCTTCCGCGCGGATTTTTTCAAACGCGCTTCTGTACAGAAGAGATTTATGCGGCTCTTCTCCGTAATTCCAGCACGAAAGTGTTCTTTCAAGAAGGACAAGCGAAAAAGGCTCGCCCGCGCGGACAATCTCGCGGTTTGCAAATTCCGCGGACATAACAGCCGCGTCAATGTCGTTCCTTCTGATTCCGTCTTTTCGGATTTTTTCAAGGACACTGAAAATCAGACTGTAGACTTTCCTTTCGTTCTTGGGATTAACTCCGCGGAGCCCGAATGACAAAGTGAAATTCCGCGTCTCGTTTGAAACTCCGCTAAGATGGGCAAGGTCGTCGCCAAGCCCTGAGTCAAGAAGAGCCTTTGAAAGAGGCGAGCCGTCGTTTCCGGCAAGGACTTCGGCAAGAAAAGCGCATTCAAGAAACGAATGCAAATCGCGCGACTCTCCGCACCGCCAGTTCACTGTGACAAGAGAACCTTTCGCTCCGCTTGCAGGCGCGGTTTTTCTAAGATGGACAGGATTTTCAAACTGTTCAGGCGTTTCCATTTTTATGAATTCTTCGGGAACGTGCGGAACTTTCCGCAAAGAGAACGCGGAGTTTTCCGAAGAATATTTTTTTTCAAGCCGGCTTATAAGTTTTTCGTCCAGAAAATCAATCTGCTCTTTTGTCGGAATGTTTCCGTAAAGAAAAAGAAGGCAGTTTCCAGGCGAATAATATTTTCTGTGGAATTCTTTAAAAGCCTCATAAGTGAAAGACGGAATCTCAAGAGGGTCTCCGCCCGAATCAAAAGAATAGTTTGTGCCGGGAAAAAGACAGCGCAGCTGGATGTCAGACGCAACTGAATCAAACGAAGAATAACTTCCCTTCATCTCATTGTAGACAACGCCCTGAATCTCGTATCCGCCTTTCTCGTTTAACTCGATTCTGTGCGCCTCCTGAAGAAACGCTTCTTTTTTCAGAAGAGGAAAGAAAACCGCGTCAGCGTAAACGTCCATAAGATTGAAATAATCGCTTTTCAAAGTGGACGACGCAGGATAGACAGTCTTGTCAGGATAAGTCATCGCGTTCAGAAAAGTGCTCACGCTCTGGTTCATCATGTTTGCGAAAGGCTCTTTGAGCGGAAATTTCTCTGAGCCGCAGAAAACAGAATGTTCAGTTATATGCGCCGCTCCAGTCGAATTTTTGACGGGCGTCCTGAAAGAAAAGGCGAAAAGGTTTTCCTTGTCCTCGTTCAGAAGATGAAAAATCTCAAGTCCTGTCTTTTTATGCCTTAGATAAAAAGCGCGGGAATCGCAGTCAGGAATTTCATTCACAGAAACAAGCTCAAAGCCTTTGTATCCGGAAGAAAAATCAGAAGAAAAACCGGAAGAAGCCCCGGTTTCTTTTTTCATAGAATCACACATGGAAACAATATAGCATATTTCCGCTGAAAATGAACGTTTATCTTTTGGGCGTTCCCGCTTCGAGGAAAAACTGTCACACGGATTGGAAACATTTTCTGTTTTACTGTTATTCCCGTTTTTTGCATTGGAATTGTCCAGCAATTCCGAATCCGTGCGGCTTTTTGTTCTCTTTACTTTCTTTTCATATTCAATGTAGTTCTACAGATTCATAATCCATCATTCGCAATTACAATTTCTCAGGGATTTCTATTTTCCAATTGCATTTGTTTTTCCGTTATAAATGCCTTATAATATTCTACTATGAGCGGAGAAAAGCGTTCCACATTTGACGAGCTTGTGGCAGGAATAAGTTCTGAAGAGCGTAGGCAGTTACTAAACAACATAAACCAGAACCGAGAACAGGAAATCCTGATTTTACAGTCAGAAAAAGAGGAAGACGACGGATTCCTTGAGACAAAATACAGAAACGAGCCTATTATCTACAGATTCATACTCTGGATCCGTTCTGTGTTCACAAAAAGAAGCACAAGAGATTTATACAACGGAGACCTTGTTTCAAGCCTTGAAAACAAGATAAACAAAAACCATCCCGGACTTTTAGACGCGCACAATGACCTTCTTCTGTCTCTGTTTTACGAAAAGCTGAAAGACATAAAGCTTTCCTCTGATTTCTTCAAGCCTTATTTTTCGACAGTCAATGAAAATCCCGGAAAATTCTATGTCTTTCTAAGCACATTCATCGCGCCTCAGATTTCAGAAAAAATCACCGCGGACGCAGATCCGTACACGATTCCGTTCGAACGCGAAGTCACAAGCGAGCTAAGGACTTCTTTAATCAAACGGATGGAAAACGACATCAAGACAATAGAAACGCCTGTGAAAGACAAGCTTTACTCCTCGGTCAGAAGCCTTATCTGGCTCAAACAGTTTGCAGAGCTTCCTTTCATACATTTCACTTCTCAGTTCACAGCGATTGTCTCCTCAAGCTACACCTGTCCTTTCATAAACGCGCAGACAGATTATCCTTCGTTCGCTAAAGTCCTTCAGAACATAAGCCCGATTTCAAAAGAGGCTCTTGAATCCTTGTTCCTTTTTTCCCAGAGAGCGAACCTGAAACAGAAAGGAAACAGCGACGACATTGAAAAATCGCTCAGGGAATTCATGAGCAAGGCGGTTTCCGCCCTTTCTTCGATACAGATGTTCGTCTCGACAGTTCCTGTCTCTTCCCTTGGAAAAGTCATTTTCGACGAGTACGAATGGCAGCCGGGAAATCCGGGCGGCGGAGAAGAATGGTTTGTCAAATTCAAAGACGAATGGAAAAATGTCTTCGACGCAAGATGGCTTCAGTGGCTTCACGACAAAAAGAAGAACTCGCTTGCTGACATTCTTTACGAGAACTTCGGATTAAAGTCGTTCCCGGAGCTTCAGGAAAAGCCATGGAAAACACTTTGGGGCGGAGTGATTTTCAGATGCGAGATGACGGCAGGACTTTTAAGCTGGTTTGTCGAAGTCAAATCGCACGAAGTCATGGAATGTCTTAATGTCGTGATTCTTGAAGGCGTTTTCATAAAAAAGGAAAACAGGACAGAACTTGCCAATTCCATAAATGAAATGGTCGAGCTTATCCAGCAGGTGAAATCTTTCCTTGAGCAGATAACATCCGAAGGCTCGCTGGGAAGCGTGTTCAAAAAATACGAGGAAGAACGGATCCACACAATAAAAGCGCAGCAGATTGTAAATTCAAAAATTATGGGAGCGGAAACATTAATCAGAAACTGCGGAAAAAATTTCTGCAACGCAAGCCGCTCAATCGAACGCGTTTTCCAAGGAATCCTGGAGGACACAAGGACGGACAAAGAATACGCTTCCCTTCAGAATCTCATGACGATAAAAGGACAGGAAAACCGCGCGTTCCGTGATTCAATGGCTGAAACGATGCACACTTTGAAGATTCTCCGCGAAGTCTTTGTCGAAATCGAGCCTCTTGACCTGCCGCAGGATTAAAAAAATCAGACTAAAAAACATATGAAACGAATCAGGCTTCCTGAAAACACAGACGATTTTGTCCTATTTCCTTTCTACAAGGACGGAAAACCTATTGAAGACGATTCCGCAAGATGGGGAATGACATTGCGTTCCGCAGGCTCAATGAGATTCCGCTGGGCAGAAGAAAACGAAAACCGGAAAAACATTCTTGAAAAAATCAGGAACGGAAGCGCTCTTCATTCAAAGCCTCAGGTTTCAGAAGTCCAGCTTGACCACACGAAAACCGTTGTGACCGCACAAAACAGAAGCGACACAAAATACAATATAGCCGACGGAATCGTAAGCGCGAACAGAAACCTTATGCCAGTTGTGACAGTCGCGGACTGCCTTGCGCTTTATTTTTTCGACGCAAAGACAAAAGCGTTTGCGGTCGCGCATTCCGGCTGGAAAGGAACAGGAATCGCGGAAAACGTGATAAGAAAAATGAAGGAAAATTTCGGCTCGGAAAGCGGAGACATTTCCGTCGCGTTGAGCGCGCATATCAGGGAATGCTGTTATATCGTGGACGAAAGGCGCGCGATGTATTTTTCAGGGAATTTCGGCCAGGAATGCATAAGTCCGCTCAAAAACAAAAACGAAAGACAAAAAACTTTCTGGAAAAACAATGGAGAAAAACTTTTCAGGCTCAGCCTTGAAAAGGCGAACCTTTATCTTCTTGAAAAAAACGGAATCAGAGACGGAAATATTGTGATTCTTGAAGAATGCACCTGCTGCAACGAAAAATTCGGCTCGAACAGAAGAGAAACATCTCTCGGTCTTCCGTTCACTGTCCAGGCGGCTTTTGTGCGTTTTTAGGTTTCTTCCGTCCCGCGCCGCGATTTCAGGAGACATATTCCCCGTCGTTTCTTCCTTTTATGACAAGACGGCCTTTTTCGTACGCGGAACGCAATGCAGAGACAAAAAGCGAAGTCTCGCGCTCTGAATCTTTTGCAAGGACAGGCGAAGAAATCTGCTCCTCGTCAAGAATCTGATTGCATCTTCCTTTTGAAACGCAGGACAGAATCTTTTTCCTGAAGTCAACGCTTTTTCCAGCGATAAGAAAGACAACTTCAAGGTCGGATTTTCCGTTCAGATATTCCTGGATGAATCTTTCGTCGGCGTTCAGCACATCGTCCTCAGTGAAAAGCCGTTTTTTCAAGTCGCCTGCAAGCTCGGAATCTTCCTCGGCAAGGCTTGAGATTATATTCTTTTCCGCGGACGGAGACATTTTTTTCAGGATTTCAGCAAGAGCGTTCCTTCCGTCAACTTTGTCGCTTTTTTCCGAAACAGAACGGCTCGCCTTTTCGCGCATCGCATTGTCGACGCGGCCCAAAAATTCAGGGTTCACAGAAGACAGATTCGCAAGATGGCGGACAACATCTTTTTTCATGTCGCCGGACATTCTGTTTATGACAGCGGCGGCTTTTTTCGGCTCAAGATGGGAAAGGACCAGAGCCTGAATTCCTGCGCTTTCATCGTGAAGAAGCAGAAGAATTTTTTCCGTGTCAAAGTCTTTAAGATACTCAAAAGGCTTTTTTCCCGCGTAAGGCGCGGCTTTTGAAATCAGACGCTCCGCCTTGTCCGCTCCGTAAGCCTTTTCAAGAATCGAAAACGCAGTCTGTTTTCCGCCAAGCTCGGCGCTATGGTTTGCAAGACTTTCAAATTCCGCAAGAATAACTTCCTTTTCCTCTGGGCTGACGCTTCGGACTGCAGCAAGCTCAGGCACAATTTTTTCAATCTGCTCGGGAGACAAATGCTGGAGAACTTCCGCGGAACGGTCAACTCCGATTATCAAAAGAAATTTCGCGACGCGCCTGTAAACAGAATCGCCAGGCTTTTTTGAAAGCGGAACTTTTAAAAGGACATCCGAATCCGGTTCAGCCTGACCTGAGAAAAGCGGATTTGAGGAAGCCGGATTTTTTTCAGCGTTTTTGTAAGCGTTCAGACGCATATCGTTCAGGTTCATAAAATCATAATAACACAATTTGTGGCAATTGATAATTCATAATTGACAATTGAAAATCCAGAATCCGCGTAATGCCGAAGCGTAATTGACAATTGCAATTGTAAATTTATAATCTTCTCTATGGCTTTCTTTGATTTGACGAATCCAGAAAATTTAAAGAACTTGAAAGACGGACTTTATTCTTCAAAATATTTTTTCATTCTGAGCGGAAAAGAGATTTTTCTCCACGAGGATTTCTCGTTTCCGTCAAAAGACGAATTCCTTGAAATCCTTGAAAAGGCAAAAGGCGAAAAGGGCACAAACGCGTTTTTTGAAAATTTCGGCTTTGAAAATTCTAAAGACGAGAACCATGAAAACGATAATCACAGGAATAAAAATCCCGGAAACCCAGAAAACAAAAAAACAGAAAGCAAAAATCATGAAAATGCGGCAGGATTTTCCGCGATTCTTCTGGAGAACGCTTTGGAACACGATGATTTTCCTTCCAGAAACCTGAAAAAAATTTCCGTCCAGTCGGTTTTCGCAAAAGGAACGGAGGAAGAGGCTTTTCTTTCCGCGCGCGCAAGAAGCATTCTGAAATGGCGGAAATCGATGAAATTCTGCCAGGAATGCGCTTCGCCCTTGCACGACAGCGGAACTTTTTCAGCGCGGGAATGCGAGAAATGCGGAAAAACTTATTTTCCAAGAATCGAGCCCTGCATAATCACACTGATCCAGAACGGAGACAAAGTTCTTCTTGCCCGGCACAGAAACCGCAATGTGGACTCGTTTGCATGCATCGCGGGATTCATAGAAGCCGGAGAAAACGCCGAGCACGCTGTTCTCCGCGAAGTAAAAGAGGAAACCGGGCTCAATGTGAAAAATCCTTGCTACAAAGGAAGCCAGAGCTGGCCGTTTCCGGACCAGCTTATGCTCGCGTTCACAGCGGAATATGAAAGCGGAGAAATACGAGTGCAGGAAGACGAACTTTCCGAAGCGAAATGGTTTTCAAAAGACGAGATTCCCGACGACACAAAGCCGGGTTCAGCCGCATGGCGGCTTCTGCACAATAAATTCTGAAAAACTCAAAAGCGAAGCAAATAAAACAATGAGCAAAAAACATAAACGCTTCGCACGATGAAAAAAAAATCTGGCGAGTTTTGCAAAGCAAAACTTGGAGGCGAAGCACAATAAATAACTCAATGAACAAAACATAAACGCTTCGCACGATGAAAAAAAACTGGCAAGTTTTGCAAAGCAAAACTTGGAGGCGAAGCACAATAAATAAGTTGATGAACAAAACATAAACGCTTCGCCTTCGCCCTCGCCCTTTGACAATAATACTTTATTATTCTATTATAGCCTTTGGACTATTCTATAATTTTGCCAAGGAGAAACAACAATGAAGAATTTAGTTTTATTCATTGCTCTCCCGGTCGCAGGAATCGTTCTTGGATGGATTATTCGCTGGCTGTACGCCAGATTTCAACTA
>CAZSHF010000039.1:0-23290 GCA_964606655.1 uncultured Treponema sp. | reverse complement strand
TTGTGCAGATTGTTTTTCAAATCGGAACCTTGCCTACGTGCATTTTTTATTGTTTACGAAGAAAACTCGACATTTGACCTATAAAAATAATTATTGAAAGTAATATAGCAAAAACTATATCTTGGTTTAAAACAAATGCTTTATTTGCTCATTTACAAAGGTTAAGGGGATATTGCGAAATAAAGTATTCTGAAGAAACAATACAATATATAACTTCCTATTAGGACTAATTTCAGAATTATATGATTATTTTATATTCTACTATGGTGATAGTTCTTCTTATGATGCAGCAAATGATAGGTTCGGAAGTGTTATAGAATCAAATCTACCTTTCGAAGTATCAAATGAAAATAGCCAAATCTATGATAGACGAAGAGCTTATTTTGCAAATATAAAAATTGCAAAGAAACTGCTTTACAAGAATAAGAATTTTAATTTTAATAAAGAACAGAAGCCGACCATGCCGATTAGATACATTCCATATATTTTAGAACCAATAGAAGAACAGTTTTTTTAGATAATTTTACGTGTACACTCCGTTATAAAAGAAATTACGATGAAAAATACATTAATCAATTTAAGCATAATGACCTTGATGCCAGATTTTGGGATAATAAAAATCCAACTGCAAAGGGATTTTATGGAAGGTGAAATAAGAAATGAAAAAAAAATTACTTGGTATTTTCGGAACAATAATTGCTACTGCCATAGGAACTATAATTCCCTTTTATATTAATCAGGAAAAAGTTGAAGTAAAATATTCTCTTTCAGCTCCAATTGCAATTCCTACGGAAAATAGATTTGTGCAGCAATTAGCAATTAAGAATGTTGGAAATGCCAGTGCAGAAAATATAATCATAAAAATGAAAGGTAATATTCAAAAATATGTAATAAAAAAATACTCTGAAGATGATGATGTAAAAGAGCATACATTGTCCGATGAAATAGGAAAACAACTTACATATCCTTCATTACCAAAGGATGGAGGAATTGTTGTTATAATGGATATAAAAGATTCAGGTTTGACAGGAGTAGAAATTAAACATAACAAAGGCAATGCAAATGAAGTGTTTTCATCTCAAACAAAAATAGGATTTGTATATATTTTCTTTATAATTTCAATTATTTTTTATATTGCTTTTTCCATTAAATATTTTATTGATGATTATTGGATTTTATCTGTTTTACAATATGACAAAAAGAAAATCCTCAGAAAGAAACAGCCATTTTATTTATCAGAATCTAAATGGAACAAAATAAAAGAGGTTTCTATAAAAAATGAATTATCAGAAATTGGAAATGAAAATTTTCTCTTTATAGAAGAATTAAAGAATTCAAAGGCCATATTTTATTTATCATCTAAGAATATAGAAAAATTAGAACTTACTGATGAAGAAAGAAAGACTCTTGTTTCTAAGACTTCGGAGATTTATATTAATAATTTCAGACACTTATGTAATAGATTATATAGTGAAATTGAATATAAAAAAGCATTTTTTGTTTTTCGCCCAGAATTAATTGAAGAATCAAAATGGGATGAAGAGAGAAAAAATCTTTTTTTTAAGTATGAAGATTATCTAAAAAATAAGTGTTATGATTTTTATGATATTCCAAAAACATGTACCTATATTGATAATAGTCTATCGGAAATAAATATTTCTGATATTGAAAAAAAACAAATAAAACAAGATATAAAAGAGTGGTGGATAAAAGAAATAAAAAAATGGATTAATGGATTGTCTTATGATTGTGGAAAAAAATACATAGAAAGTCTATTTCAAACTGAAAAACCTAATTATTTTAGTCAATTTGAATGGGAATCGATAAATAAATGTGCAGATAATAAGTATTTGGAAATTTCATTGTATGAACTTTTTTATTCATCAAAGGAAGATTGTGAAAATCTGTTGAAAAATGAAAGTCCTAAAATAAAGTATTTATTTGATGATAATCGTGGAAAAATAACTAAATTTGCAAAGAAATTGTATTGCCTATTTGTAATGGAGGATTCTCTCGTTTTATCATATAAGGAATTAACAGATAAATATGATATTAATTTGTTAGATTCTCAACTACTAACTAAAATTCTTCGATTGATTGATAAAGCACAGTCTATTGTAAAACTTATAAATTCTCCTATAGAAGACATTGAAAAATTAAATATTTCAGAAACTGTTGAAGCATCACTTTGGGATTCAATAATTGAATATAGAAGTCAGAAAGATGAGTTGAATAAAAAACAATATGAAATAAATGCTGAAGACTTAAAACTGAAATCAAAAATTGAAAAAGTTTCAAAACAATTAGACTTTATAAATTCTTTTTTGGATTCTCCAAATGCAATAGACAGAATTGAGGATTACGAAGATTTGTTTGCAAAAGGAAATTATGAGAATTTAAGAAAACTAAAAGAAATGTTTGAGAAAGCGAAATAGCTGTACGAATAAGAAAGAAAAATATGAACAAATGAATTGCTGAATGACATACAAAAAAAATCTGCAAAATAAGGGAAAATTTATGATTCAGATATTCGGGACTTTGAAAAATTTTGATGTAAAAACTGCGCAGCGTTGGTTTTCTGAACGGAGGATTCCGTTTCAGTTTGTTGATTTAAAAGAAAAAGAGATGAGCCGCGGTGAGTTTGAAAGCGTAGTCGGTGCAATCTCAAGAGAAAAAGGCAATAGAACAGATGCGATTGACGCAATGATTGATAAAAAATCAAAAGATTACGCAAGCATCGCTTATCTTGATGAGAGCGAAAAAGCGGACAAACTTTTTGAAAATCAGCTGAAACTTATAAAACAGCCAGTTTGCCGCAACGGAAAAATGTCGGCAACAGTAGGTCTTGCACAAAAAACTTGGGAAAACTGGAAATGACATTTAAAAAATCAAACTATAGAGGAAAATAAACAATGATTATCACAACACAAAGACTTGTTTTGCGTCCGTTTGCAGAAACTGACGCGGAAGATGTATTTGAATATTTAAAAGAACCTGCCGCAAACTGTTTTGCCTGTATAAAGTAAGACTCGCTTGAAGAAGCAAAATCTGAAGTAAAAAAAACGTTCCAGCGAAACCGAATATTATTTTGCAATCACCTTAAAAGAATCCAGCAAAGTGATTGGAGAAATAGATGCTTATCCAGAAGCGGGCGAGCCTCACGCAGATGAAAACGCAATCCGCGACACTTTTAGTCCTTGCTGGATGCTGAACAGCAACTTTCAAGGAAAAGGTCATGCTTTTGAAGCGGCACACGCGTTCTTGGATTATCTCTTTAGCCAAAAAAATGCCAGAAGAATTTACGCTTATGCGGAAGATTACAACAAGTCAAGCCAGCATTTGTGTGAAAAACTCGGCATGAGGAAAGAAGGCGAATTCAAAGAGTTTGTGTCTTTTGCAAATAATCCCGACGGAACTCCACGATACGAAAACACTTTTCAGCACGCTGTTTTGAAAAATGAGTGGCGATGAGTTTTGAAGCAGGCGTTATGATTCTCAGAAAAATGGCGGAAGACGCGGTTATATTTATCATACTGAGGTTCATCCAGATTTTAGAGTGATGACTTTAAATGTTGCCTTATGCAAATCCGTAAAGTAAAATTACAGAAAGCCAAAAATCTGTGAAACCAAAATCAGAGAAACACAGAAAAATCATAATTCGGAGGATAAAATGGCAGAAAACACAGACAAAAATCTCAGGACAAAAGTGATTTATTCCGTCTTTGTAAGAAACTTCAGCGAAGAAGGAACATTTGAAGCGGTCAGGAACGACCTTGACAGAATCCGCGCGCTCGGAACTGATATAATCTGGCTTATGCCGATTCATCCGTGCGGAAAGAAAAACCGCAAAGGAAGCCTAGGCTCTCCATATTCAATTTCAGATTACCGCGATGTGAATCCGGAATTCGGCACAAAAGAAGATTTCCGCCGACTTGTCGAAAGCATCCACGAAAAGAAAATGCGCGTCATAATCGATGTTGTCTACAACCACACTTCACGCGACAGCGTTCTTTCTTTGGAGCATCCGGAATGGTTTTTCCATAAAGAAGACGGAAGCTTCGGAAACAAGACAGGCGACTGGTGGGATGTGATTGACTTGGATTATTCAAACCAGGAGCTTTGGAATTATCAGATTGAAACCTTGAAAATGTGGGCTGGCGAATACAAAGTCGACGGATTCAGATGCGATGTCGCTTCCATGGTTCCTTCCGAATTCTGGAAAAAAGCGCGGACTGAAGTTGAAAAAGTCCACCCGAACGCAATCTGGCTTTCCGAATCGGTCGAGCCTTCTTTCATCACATACAACAGGCTGCACGGAATTCAATGTTCATCTGATTCAGAAATTTTTCAGGCCTTCGACATAAGCTATGAATACGACATTTTCGGAAAATTCAAAGCGTATCTCAGCGGAGAAAACGATTTGTCTTCATATTCGGATGCGGTAAACAGCCAGGAAATAATTTATCCTGAAAATTATGTCAAACTCAGATTCCTTGAAAACCACGACAATCTGAGGGCAAAGTTTTTAATCCGTAACGAAAAATCTCTTCTGAACTGGACAGCATTCATTTACTTTCAGAAAGGAACTGTCCTGGTTTACAACGGCCAGGAAGCGGAAGAAACGCACACGCCAAGCCTTTTTGACAAAGACACGATTGACTGGAAAAACCTCAAAAACACAGAAACACTTCAGAGCCTTATGAAAAAAATGTCTGAAATCAAAAAAGATTCCGCGTTCGCCGACAGCACTTATTTTACAAAAGCGCTGCCCAAAGATGTGATGCTTGCCTGCCACACTGAAAACGCAAAAAAACTGAGCGGAAATCCGGGAAAACGGATTTTCGGAATTTTCAGTTTGAAAGGAAACGAAAGCGTGATAAACATCGGAGAACGCAATTCTGATTTCGCTGTTCCTGACGGATTCTATACAAATCTTATAAACGGAAAGAAAATCGAAATCAGGATGGGAATTTTTTCTTCCGACGGAGAACCTGTAGTCTTTGAAGTGAAAGAATAAAATGTCCGGATGCCGAGTTTTATAAAACCATGCAAAAACGCGCAAAACCGCGGCGTGAAAATCAGTCCAGAAGAACTGAATCCAGATCCACATCGCTTGAAGAAGTGACTTTGACGCGGACAAGTTTTCCCGGCTGAACAGAAGAATTCGCTTTCTCATCGTCGCGGTCGTAGCGGACAACAACATTTCCGTCGACATCAGGCGCCTGAAACCATGCGCGTCCGATCGCAAGACCTTGGTCGCCTTCGATTGTCTCTTCGACAAGAACTTCAAGCTCTTTCCCGACATACGACAAAAGTTTTTTTCTTGTTATTTCATGCTGAATTTCAGAAAGTTTTCGGGCGCGTTCTTCAGCGGTTTTTAAGGGAACACGGTTTTTGTATGAATACGCGGGCGTGTCCTCTTCCCTGCTGTACGAAAAACAGCCCGACCATTCGCTTTGAACCGCCTCAAGAAAACGAGCGGAATTTTCCGCGTTAGATTCAGTTTCGCCTGGAAAACCGGTAAGAAAAGTCGTCCTTAAAACCGCGCCGGGCAAAGCCTCCCTGATTTTTTCAACAAGACTGATGTAAGTTTTCGCGTCGCCCTTTCTGTTCATCGCGCGGATAACAGAATCGTCTCCGCTCTGGAACGGAATGTCAAAATACGGAAGAATGCGTTTGTCTTTCTGCATCACAGGAAGAATATCTTCGTTGAAATGGTCAGGATGAATATAAAGAAGCCTCAGCCTGAAATCAGAATCAAGCCTTGAAATCTCTTCAAGAAGAAGCGAAAGCGGAGAACGATTTTTGTCCGCGGAATCAAAAACTTTGTCGTCCTTTCCGGTTCCGTAAGCCGCCAGATCCTGCCCGATTAAATTTATCTCCACAATTCCGCGGTCGGAAAGAGCTTTTATCTCTTCGACAATGTCTTTTGCAGGCCGGCTTCTCAATTCTCCGCGGATCAAAGGAATCGCGCAGAACGAGCAATGGTTTGAACAGCCTTCAGTGATTTTTACAAACGCAGAACCTTTGAATCCTAAAAGAGTTTTCCGTTCTCCACAGCAGACGCCTTGCTGCTTATAGACTTCTACAGGACGCTCGTTTCTTTCAAGACGAGAAACAATTGAATCAATCTTTGAGATGTCGCCGTTTCCAAAAACCGCGTCCGCTTCAGGAAGGGCATCTTTAAAAGTGTCCGCGTAGCGTTCAGCAAGACAGCCGGCAAGAATGATTTTCGCATCAGGATAAGAAGCGCGCGCGGAAATAACAGCGTCCAGAGACTCTTTTTTAGCGCTTTTGATGAATCCGCAGGAATTTACGATTATGTAATCCGCTTTGGAAGCGTCAATAGTCCTGATGAATCCTTTTTTTTCAAGAAGCGAAATTATAAGCTCGCCGTCAACCTGATTTTTCGCGCAGCCGTGCTGGTCCAAGAAAAAATGTTTTGAAGAGTTAGAATCAGTCAAGTTCGATTACCACAACTTTGTATTTTCCGTCAGTGTCTTTTATCCATTTTATGTCTTCAGCAAGAACCTGACCTGCCTTTCCGATTTCAAGGTCGTAACTTTTTGAATCCGCGACAACAGTGAATTTCACAGTGTTTGAATTGCTCATCCAAAGCCGGACACCGTTGTTTGCTGTCATCGTGACAACTTCGCCGCTTGTGAAATATGATTCCGTCGGATCGCGGCTGTCAACTTTATAGCGGAAAATGCAAGAGCCTCGGAAATTTCCGTTTATAGTAAAAGGATAAGCCCTGTTGTCCTCAAAAATCACATTCATTTTATGACTTGAATCGATTTCGGTCGCGAACGGAATTTCAGCCTGACTTGAGGAAAGAGAATAACTGTTCCGCTTTAAAAGCCTTACTTCCGCTCCTCTGGAAGAATCCGTTGAGGAAATGTCCGAAAGATAGACAATCAGGTCAGGAACTGTATCACCGTCAACATCAAGCTCCGCTTCCTCCGAAAGCTCAGTGAAAAGTTTTCCGACAGGAGTCTGTATTCCAAGTGAAGAAAGCGTGTCGCTCACAGTAAGAACAATTGTTCCGTCCTTGGCAGGAAACATAATCTGGTCGCCGACATAGACACGGCCTGTAAAAGCCTTGTCCGTAAGCTCGTATTTTTTTGAAACAGAAGATTTGTCAAGCACAACATCGGCAGGATTTTCTTTTTTGTAGCGGCCCACAAGTATCGCGGCAAGAGCAATTCCCGCGCAGACAAAAACCGAGATTCCTGAAATGACAAGCGGCCAGAAAAATTTAGGCTTTTCGTGGACAATCAGTCCTTCCGGAATCGGAGATTCCTGCAGTTTTTTGCTTCTGTAAAGAGAAAGAAGATTTTCTGAGTCAAGCCCGAGATAATCGCCGTAATTCCTTAAGAAACCCAGAAGATACGCTTCTCCCGGAAAAGCGGAACTGTCTTCTTCCTCAAGCCCTTCAAGATAAGGAACAGAAATTGTTGTTTCCCTGGAAATTGTGTCAAAGTCAAGGTTTTTCGCGACACGAGCCTTTTTCAGCTGTTCTCCGTAGCTTTCCATTTTTTACTCCGAGAACAGGAAATTGTTGTAATTGTTTGCAGATGACGGAGCGTCGTAAATAAAACGCTGGTCTGAAATATCCTGGTTTATCTTGTACTCAAGGAAACTGAAAACAAATTTCTCGCCTTTGGTTGTCTCCGCTTCCACGCTGCGGATAAGTTTTGTGTCCGCGTTCACGGCAAGTTTTATGTATCGGAACGATTCTGAAATGCTTCGTCTTGTAAGAACAAGTTTCACGACCATCTCGTCAGAACCGCTTTCAAAAGGAACCGGCTCCTGTCCGACTTCGTAGGCGACAACATAATAACGGCTCATAAGAGAAAGTCCCTGAGGAGTCGCAAGGCTTGCGCCTCCTGCCTGAGTGTCTGACTCGACCGCCTGCTGAAGGACAACCGCAGGACCTGGAAGATAAACTGTAAGCATATCGCCGTTGAACACAATCACTTGTTCCTGAGGATTTGTAAAATCAATTCTGAGAAGATTCGGCCTTTTAAATGAAACATGGCCCGACATCTCTTCCTTGTCGGCTTTGATTTCAACCTCAGCCTCGTAATCTTTTAAAGTAGCGTAATAATCTGAAACTGTCTTAAAATAATCGCTTGCGGTCGTGATTCCCTGTGAAAAAGCCGCAACGCCCGAAAAAATCATGAAAAGCGACGCGAACCGTTTTAAAATTTTAAACATATTTTATTTTATATATTACAAATAAACAGGTCAAGGACGAGCGGTTTTCTGAAATCCTCAGAATCATTCTGAACCGCAAAAAAAGTCTCGCCCTTATTCAGATTTTCCTTCCTCAGTTTCACTGATTCCGCCGGATTTTTTTTCATCTGAATCCGAAACTGAACCGGAATGTTCAGCCGTATTTTCGCCGGAATTTTCCTCAGGTTTTGCGTCTGCGGCGATTTCAAGGCAATGCTTTTCGCCATTCACAATATCGTAGAATTCTTTTCCTTCCATTGTTTCAATGTCCAGAAGCCTGTCCGCGATATACTCAAGAAGAGCCTTGTGCTCAGTAAGAAGATTCAGGACATGATTGTAGCGTTCGTCCATAATCCGCGCGATTTCGCCGTCGATATAGTTCTGTGTTTCCTCTGAAAATTCGCGCACAAGATTCGGCTCGCCGCTCCGGCTTCCGAGAACTCCTTTTCCGAGCGTCATGTTCTTGAATTTGTCGCTCATTCCGAAATCGACAATCATCTGTTTTACGATGTCTGTCGCGCGCGCAATATCGTTCGACGCGCCAGTCGAAATGTCGCCAAGGACAATCTGTTCCGCCGCGCGTCCGCCGAGCATTGAATCAACTTCGTTTATCAAATCCTGGCGGGTCAGGAAATTCTTTTCCTCTTCCTCGCGGTACTGTGTGAATCCGCCTACTCCGTGGCTTCGAGGAACAACTGTTATCTTGTTCACAGGCTCGTGTCCCGGAGTGAACGCGCCGACAAGAGCGTGCCCTGTCTCGTGAACAGAAACAAGGCGCATTTCCTTTTTGTTGTCTTTTCGGCTTTTCTTTTTAAGACCGATGCTCACTTTGTCAATCGCTTCGTTGAAGTCTTCCATTGAAACTTTCTTTCTTCCGTTTCTTACTGCAAGAAGAGCCGCCTCGTTCACAACATTCGCAAGATCCGCGCCGGCAAAACCTGTAGTTCCGTGGGCGACAGAAACGAAATCGACATCGCTGTCAAGCTTCACATTTTTTGAATGGATTTTAAGGATCTCCTCGCGCCCTTTCACATCTGGCTTTTCAACTGGAACCTGCCTGTCAAACCGCCCCGGTCTAAGCAAAGCAGGGTCAAGAATATCAGCGCGGTTTGTCGCGGCAAGGATTATAAGTCCTTTCTCGTTCTCAAAGCCGTCCATCTCAACCAGAAGCTGGTTCAAAGTCTGCTCGCGCTCGTCATTTCCTCCGCCGAATCCGTTCACGCGGGTTTTTCCCAGGGCATCGATTTCGTCGATAAAGATAATGCAAGGCGCTTTTTCCCTCGCCTGCCTGAAAAGGTCTCGGACACGGCTTGCTCCTACACCGACAAACATCTCAACAAAGTCCGAACCTGAAATGCTGAAGAACGGAACTCCGGCCTCGCCTGCGACCGCGCGGGCAAGAAGAGTTTTTCCTGTTCCCGGAGGACCGACAAGAAGAACGCCTTTAGGAATTTTTCCGCCGATATCTGTATATTTTTTAGGCGATTTTAGAAAATCCACGACTTCGACAAGCTCTTCTTTTGCCTCGTCAACGCCGGCGACATCAGGAAAACGGGTTTTTACTTTTCCTTCCTCGACAGCCTTTGATTTTCCTCCGCCTACGCCGAACAGACTTCCCATTCCGCCGCCGGAACCGCCCATTCTTCTGAAAATAAAGAAATACATAAGAAAAATCAGTCCGAACGGAATCAGAAGGTTCAGAAACAGCTGAAGAATATAATTGTTTGATTTAGCGACAAATTTATAGCTTACGCCTTTTTCATCAAGAAGCTCGACGAAATTAGCCATCAGAACGCCGACAGTCTTATAAGTTTTTCTTGTTCTCTGGGAAGGAACTTTGAACAGAGAAAGCCCTTTTGAAGAGGCGGACTCATCTGTTATTTCGGCAGGACCGTATCCGACAAAATAAGTGTCTCCGATTTCAACATTCACAATCTGTCCGTTTTCTATAAGAGCCTTGAATTCGGAAAAATCTATCAGATCCTCGTTTCTTCCGACAAGAAACACATCCGCGACCGCAAAAGCGATAAAAACAGCAAGCATAAGTCCCCAGAACGGAAACCTCTTTCTCTTTCCTTTTTTGTCTTTTTTATCGTCGTCGTTTTCAGGTCCGACAAATTTGAAAAAATTGTACGGATCTTTCTCGTTCTCATTGTTGTCTTTGTCTTTTTTCACTGGCTTTTTGTTTTCGTTACTCATCAATTTCCTCAAAGATACTAATCTAAATATACGAATAAAAAGAAGATTTGTCTATTTGCAGCAGATTTTATGCCGGGGCTTCAGAAGCAGAAACAATTGCCCCGCGGATTTGATTTTGCCGCGCAAAATTTGTGAAGGGCTGTCCTGGAAAAAGATTTTTTTTATCAAGTTTGGATTTCAGAATCCGATACTCAAAGTGAACCATTATTTTTGCGTAAAAAAATTCTGAAAAACAACCCTGAAGGAGGGGAAAATGGGATTCAACAACGCGTACAGCGCTTACCAGAAGACTAATGTGAAAACCGCAAGCCAAGGACATCTGATTGTGCTTCTGTACGAAGCGGCTGTAAAAAATCTTAGGAACGCGTCTTTGCTTTTTGACGAAAACGAGAAAATCAAGGCGGGCGACATAGAAAAATTCTCCGGGCTGATACAGAAGACACAGGCGATTATCACAGAGCTTCAGGTTTCGCTTGACATGGAAAAAGGCGGCGAGATTTCAAAGAACCTTATGTCGCTTTATATGTTTTTCAACAGCGAGCTTTTAGACGCTTCGATAAACCACAGCAAAGAAAAGATAAGCTTTGTCATGAGCCAGATGAACGAGCTTCTTTCCGCCTGGAGAACCGCTTCCGCATCGGCTGTAAATTCGGCGCCGCAGGAAGCACGCGGAGCATTGAACATTCAGGGATAATCCAGACAACTGAACAAATATCGGCTTGCGTTTTCAAGATTCGCCCCAGAACGTTTCAGAAGACGCTTGAAAAATCCACCGGCTTGAAAAGTCAGCCGAAAGGGGAATATATGGCGGAAATATCACAGGAAGAGCTGAACGAACGGCTCGCGATTCTAAGAAGATTCAGAAGCCTTCTTGAAGAGCAGAAAAAGAAATTCCAGGATTATCTTGAAGTTCTTGAAAAACAGGAAAACTCAATCGAAAACGACAACACGGACGCTCTTGTCGCCCATGCGGAAATAGAAACTGAAATATCAAGAAACATCAAAAGCCTTCAGAAAGTCATCGTTCCGATTTCTGAGATGTACAGCAGAAACATTTCAGGAATCCGCGAGGCTGACAGAAAATCAGTCGAGGAAATTCAGGAAAATCTGGACAGGCTTCAGGAAAAGGTCCTCAAGCAGAACGCGAAAAACCGCGAGCTTTTAAGAACGCATATCGCGCAGATACGGAAACAGATTGACGGATTCAAAAATCCTTACAGAAATGTCTCGAGCGTTTACGCAAAAAAAGTCGCGCAGGGAAATTTTGTCGCGGTTGAAGTCTGAGCCTAGAATCCCTGCGGATTTCAACGGACGAAAAACAACACTTAAAGGCAGAGATTCATTTTGGTTTCGCTAATCGCATCTTATTCAAAATATGATTTCGCAATCGGAAAAAACGGCGCAATTCCCTGGAATCTTCCCGGGGAGCGTTTTTATTTTAAACAGGTTACAATCGGAAACGCCGTGATAATGGGAAGAAAAACCTTTGAAAGCATCGGAAAAATTCTTCCGGAAAGGCTGAACATTGTTCTTTCGGAAAAGCACAATTTTGAGGCGGAAAATCTGATTACAGCAAAAACATTTGAATCCGCTCTGAAAGAAGCAGAAAAACGCGGGTACGAAAATATTTTTGCAATCGGCGGAGAAAGCGTTTACCGCGACGCTTTGAAAATCGCGGAAAGACTTTATCTTACAGAAGTGGATTTTAAAGTGAAGGATGCGGACACATTTCTCCCTGTTTTCGACAAGACAGAATTCAGCCTTGAATCAGAAAAACAGGAAGAAGAAAACGGAATCGTCTACTGGAAAAGAATTTACAATCTTCTTCGCAAAACATAAAACCGCGCCGCGCGGCTTTTTGCAAATCAGCTACGATTTGTCTGCGCTTCCTACAAGGCACATCCATTCCGCCTCGCAGCAGAGATTTTCGCCTACATAAAGCTTTCCGGCCTGCTTTATCATTTTCGCGCTGTTCCGAAGGAACGTTATTTCCATTCTTGCCTTGTCGCCAGGACGGACCTGATTTCTGAATTTCACTTTGTCGAGCGTCGCGAAAAAGAAAAGCCCATCGGCAGGAACGATATTCAGGTAACGCAAAGCCGCGCCTCCAGCCTGAGCCATTGTTTCGCAGAGAATCACGCCCGGGACCACTGGATATTCAGGAAAATGTCCTTTAAAGAAAAATTCGTTTTCAGTGAAAGTGTGCTCGCAGACGCAGCCTTTTTCGTCCGCGCTTATGATTTCGTCGACGAACAGAAAAGGCTCTCTGTGAGGCAAAAGCAATTTTATATCATTTGTAAGCGCCATTATCCGTCTTCCTTATTTAATTTTTTTCAAAATGACTGCGCCGTTGTGTCCGCCGAATCCGAATGTCGCGCTCATAGCCGCGTCAACATTCATTTCAATTCCCTTGTTCGGAACATAATCCAGATCGCAGCCTGCCTCGATGTCCTGATCCTCAAGGTTTATCGTCGGGGGAACAAAACTGTCTTCAATCGCTTTTACGCAGAGCATCGCTTCGATTGCTCCAGTCGCGCCAAGGCAATGTCCGTGCATTGATTTTGTGGAAGAAATCTTGAGTTTCCGCGCATTTTCTTCGCCGAAGGCTTTTTTAATCATGTTTGTTTCGCTGTAGTCGTTCTTCTGCGTTGAAGTTCCGTGAGCGTTGTAATACTGAATTTCATCAGGATTCATTCCGGCGTCTTTCATCGCGCGAGTCATGCAGAGAGAACCGACAATTCCGTCAGGATTCGGAGCCGTAAGATGATAGCCGTCGCATGACGCTCCGTAACCTGCAATTTCCGCATAAATTTTTGCTCCGCGGGACTTCGCGTGCTCGTACTCTTCAAACACAAAAACCGCAGAGCCTTCTCCCATCACAAATCCGTTCCGTTTTTTGTCGAACGGCCGGCTCGCTTTTGTCGGGTCATCGTCAAATCCTGTTGAAAGCGCGTGAAGAACCTCAAACGAAACAATTCCGAACTGGCAGATTGTGGATTCCGCTCCGCCTGCAAGACAGACATCAAGCCGGCCTGAACGAACCATATCGAACGCAGAACCTATAGCGTCAGTTCCTGAAGAACAGGCGGTCGTCACCGCCTGGACAGGCCCGTGGCATCCGAAAGTCATCGCGATATTTCCTCCAGCCTCGTTAGGGATAAGCTCAGGAATCGCCATCGGATTTGTTCTGGTTCCGCCTGATTTTCCCATAGAAAGAATGCTTGCCTCTGTGACTTCAAGCCCGCCGATTCCGATTCCAAGGACAACGCCTGTATCGTTCAGGACTTTTTCGTTTCCTAAAAGAGACGAGTCTTCAAGAGCCATTTTCGCGGCGGCAACTGCAAACTGGGTAAAGCGAGCCATCTTTCTTGCGTTCGCCTTGTCCATATAATCTTCCGCATTGAAATTTTTGACTTCAGCCGCGTAATGGACTTTGTTCACTGATGAGTCAAAAAGCGTTATCGGAGCGACGCCGCTTTTTCCGGCTTTCACCGCTTTCCAAGTATCATTTACTGTATTTCCGAGCGGAGTGACCGCTCCCATTCCTGTTATCACAACTCTTCGTTTTTCCATAATTGAATTTCCTTCCTAAATGTCTTTCCTTTTATTTCTTAAAACGCATTGATTGATTCGACTGTGTTCACAGAAGAACAAGGCCAGTTTTCATAATATTCTGTCGCCTTCCAAAGTCCGCCCAAAACCCGTCCAGGACCGACTTCAAGAACCTGCCAGGAAGAATCCTTGTCGCCTGTTATCAAAGACCCCAGAACTTCCTCCTCGTCTGTCCACAGAACCGGATTTGTAAGGTGAAGGACAGCGGATTTTTTCGCTTCCCCGCCGCTTGAAACCTGTTTTCCTGTGACATTGCTGAAAAGCGGAATTTTCGGATCATTGAAAGCCACGTTCTCAAGGGCTTTTTCAAATTCATCAGCGGCTTTCTGCATCAAAGGAGAATGAAAAGGACCTGCGACCTGCAAACGCAATGCCCGGCGCGCTCCTGCTTCTGTCGCGAGTTTTTCAACTTCCGCCAAAGCGTCAAAAGTTCCGCTTACAACTGTCTGCTTCACGCTGTTCATATTCGCCGCGTAAGCGTTTTTAATTCCGCCGACGATTTCCTTCACTTTTTCCGGCGGAAGCCCTACAACCGCAGTCATTCCAGGAGCGTGCCCTTCATTTTCCGAAGCGATTTCCTCGCAGACTTTCTGCATTATAAGTCCGCGCTGGCGGACAACTTTCACAACATCTTCAAACGAAATAACTCCTGCCGCATACAATGCAGGAAATTCGCCAAGACTGAATCCCATAGCCGCGGACGGAACAATATCTTTTTCTTCAAGGACCGCCATTGTGCTAAGGCTTGCGGCTGTAATCGCAAGCTGGCTGTTGTCGCTCCTGCTGAGTTCCGCCTGATCAGATTCCCATAAAAGTTTTGTAAGATTCACTCCTGTGATTTCAGCGATTTTATCGACAATTTTTCTTGCTGCAGGAAACGCCTCGCAGATATCCTTCAGCATGCCAGGTTCCTGAGCGCCTTGACCCGGAAACAAAAATGCAAATTTCTTCGACATAATAACCTCGCGCCATTCATCTGATTTTTCACATCGTTTTCCGAAAATCATATAAATGACATTTTTTAAGATTTTGTCATAATTTACACTTTTTGTATCAAAATGACAAGAGTTAAGAATTTGTCAAGTGCGACCGTCTGATTTTTTTACTGAAATAAAGCCGTATTCTGTCAGAAGATGATTCACATAAAAATCGTTTTCGTCCACAGGAATCGCCTTTGTGACGCAGATTGTAAAACATACTCCGCAGATGCAGAAACTCTTGTCTTTAGGAAGAGAAGACAGAAACCTGTCGTAATAACCTTTTCCGCGTCCAAGCCGCGCCCCTTCAAGATTGAAGCAAAGCCCCGGAACAAAAATGAATGAGTTTTCAGGAATAGACCGAACATCAACACGCTCAAGGTTTCCGTCAGGATTCGGCTCCTGGATTTTAAATGCGTTTTCCGTATATGACGCGTCGGAAAGTTTATTGATGAAAAAGAAATCCATAAGGCTTCCATCTCTCATTCGCGGAAGAGCGACTTTTTTTCCGTTCCTCAAAGCATCTTCCAGAATCGGCTCAATCGAAATCTCGTCTTTCATCGCCATATAAGCAAGAACCACAGGAGCGTTTTTGTACTCTTCGCTTTCTTTTACGCTTTTAAATGCCGAAAGAGAACATTGCTTCATAAGCTCGGAATCGGAACAGTAATCTTTAAGAAAAGACCTTGCGCGTTTCCGCAAAAATGATTTCTGTTCAGGAATCGTCTTGAACTGATAAATGTCTGGAGTTTCGCAGCGGCTCATAGTTCATAATTCATAATCTATAATCTGAAGTTTGTAAATCGCCCGAATGCCGATTATAAAAAATTATAACGCGAAAGCCATGCGTCCAGTTTCGTGAAGCATAGTGCAAAAACACGCAATATTGTAAAATAAACCAAGTTTTCATCTCAGGCTATCACTGTTTGACATTGCAAAGCGGTAGAATAATTCCAGCAAATCGTGTTCACGGCAGACGATTAGCAAGCATTGCCGTAGCAAAGGCTAACGCTCAACCATACACAAAAAAAAGAGGTTTTTATGGCAGATATTCTTGAATTTCCACCTGCGCCGGAAGGTACTCCGGTCTCAAATTTTGTCCACCTTCATGTCCACTCTGACTATTCGCTTCTGGACGGATGCGCAAAGCTCGACTCCTTGATTGCGCGCGCAAAATACCTGAATATGCCGGCTCTTGCTTTGACTGACCACGGAAATATGTTCGGCGTTCTGAACTTCGAGCACATTTGCCACAAGAACGGAATAAATCCGATTGTCGGATGCGAATTTTACTGCACCGAAGACCACACGAAAAAGCAGAACACACGGTACGGAAAACACAACTATCACCTGATTCTGCTATGCGAGAACGAAACCGGCTACAAAAATATGTGCTGGCTGAACTCAAAATCATTCTGCGACGAAGGCGCGCTTTACTACGGAAAACCCAGAATAGACTTCGAGATGCTCAAGCAGTACCACGAGGGAATAATCTGCCTTTCCGCTTGCGTTGCAGGCGAGCTTCCTCAGGCGGTAATCAACGGAAATATGGAAGATGCCGAAGAAGTCGCCCGGCGATACAAAGAGCTTTTCGGGCCGGACCATTACTACATTGAAATCCAGAACCACGGGCTTCCTGAAGAAAAAACCGCCGCGGAAGGAATGATTAAAATCGCCCGGAAACTTGACATTCCTCTTGTCGTGACAAACGACATTCATTACATAAACAAGGACGACGCAGAAGCGCAGCTTGCCTTGAACTGCATAGGACGAAAAAATCTTCTTGACGACCCCGAAAGCGCGGCTAAAAGCATGGGCGGCGCGGATAAAATTTCAGAATGGTATTTCAAGACTGAAGAGGAAATGCGTCTTCTGTTCCCTGATATTCCCGAAGCGTACGAGAACACAATAAAAATCGCGAATATGTGCAATCTTACGATTCATCAATATAAAACGACGGAATTAAAAGATTGTCTTCCGCGTTTTGAGCTTCCGAAAGAATTCCAGAGGCACGAGGATTATTCAAAAAACCAGAACGATTATGTTCGCTATATCGTCGAAAAAGGACTTAAAGAGCGTTACCCGGAAATAACTCCGGAGATCCGTGAACGAGCGGAACACGAGCTTGGAATCATTTTCAAGATGGGATTTTCAGGATACTTCTTAATCGTCTGGGAATTCATAAACTGGGCAAAGTCAACATGGGACAATGTGAACAACAAGCAAAAGCCTTACATTCCTATCGGGCCTGGCCGGGGTTCTGGAGCAGGCTCGCTTGTAGCCTATTCAATGGGAATCACGGATATAGACCCTTTCCGTTTCAATCTGATTTTTGAGCGGTTCCTGAATCCGGAGCGGGTTTCAATGCCTGACTTTGACGTTGATATGGACTTCGATTACCGCCAGGACATCATCCAGCACACGCGCGACCTGTACGGAGACCCTCAGGTCGGACACATTGTAACATTCGGAACTTTAAAGCCGAAAAACTGCCTTGCCGATGTAGGACGCATTTTAGACATTCCGCTGAACATTGTTGCGAAAGTAAAAGCGTGCATTCCTGACTCGCCAAAGGCAATGCTAAAGAACGCGTTTGAAGAGCCTAACGAGAAATTTCCTGACGGCGGAAAACTTATTCCTGTCGCTAAAGACCCTATGGGAACAATCGGGCTTCAGCCTCAGGTTTTTGAACGCTGGATAAATCTCTGCAAAAAACTTGAAGGAATGAACCGGAACACTGGACTTCACGCGTCTGGAATGGTAATCGGACTTACAGAACTTCCAGACTGGGCGCCGGTCTTTAAAGATGCGAAGACAGGAGAAGTCGCTGTCCAGTACACAATGGATATATTAGAGCCTTGCGGACTTGTGAAATTCGACTACCTTGGATTAAAGACTCTTTCCCTGATCCGTTACGCGGAAGACATCATAAACCGCCACAAAAAGCCGGAAGAGCCGGTTTTTGTCACAGCGAACGTAAGCGAAACAGACAGCGAGACATTCGACCTTTTTGACCGCGGAGATTCTGTCGCTGTTTTCCAGTTTGAAAGCCCTGGAATGCAGAAAATCTTAAGGCAAGTAAAGCCGCGCTGCATAGAAGAGCTTGTCGCCTTGAACGCGCTTTACCGTCCAGGACCGATGGACTACATTCCTCAGTACATCAACGGAAAATGGAAGCCAGAAACCATTCACTATCCTGACCCTTGCCTTGAAGGGCTTTTAAAAGAAACATACGGAGTTATGGTTTATCAGGAGCAGGTTATGCAGGTCGCCCAGAAAATCGCGGGATTCTCTCTTGGCGGAGCAGATGAACTTAGACGCGCGATGGGAAAGAAAAAGCCAAAAGTTCTTATGGAAAAGAAAACGGATTTTATTAAGGGCGCAATAAAGCAAGGCTTTACAGAAAAGCACGCCGACGACATTTTTGAAATCATGGTTCCTTTCGCAGGCTACGGATTCAACAAATCGCACGCGGCGGCATACACAGTTCTGGCATACAGGACAGGCTGGCTTAAATGCCATTATCCGGCGGCATTTATGGCGGCAAACCTCACAAACGAGCTCACCTCCACAGACGGAGTTCCGCAATACATCGAGGAATCAAAGAGAATGGGACTTACAGTCGTTCCGCCGGACATAAACGAATCCTACTCGGAATTTGATGCTGTCGGCGACAAAATCATTTTCGCTTTCCGCGGAATGAAGGGAATGGGAAAAGAAGCCGCGGACGCAATCGTGAACGAACGGAACAAGAACGGGCCTTACAAATCGTTCATGGATTTTCTTGAACGCTGCATTCCTCTCCAGGAGACATCAACTGATTCAGAAACAGGAAAAGTAACAAAAAAATCACTTCTGAATTCAAAGTCGGTTGAAGTCTGCATAAAGACAGGAGCGTTCGACAAGTTCGGGCAGAACCGGCCTACTCTGCTTCTGAATATGGAAGAAGCGATAAAATACGTGAACGACAAGAACAACGGCACAGACAACGGACAAGGCGACCTGTTCGGCGACACAGACGAAAAAGTCTACGCTGATTTCCAGTTCAAAGAAGTTCCTGATTTGCCTACAATGGAAAAACTCAATCTTGAAATGGAAGTCATCGGCTGCTACGTTTCAGGACATCCTCTGGACGACTACAAGGATGTGATAAAAAAATGCGTGACTTTGACTTCGTCTGACATGATCCGCGCCTCGCAGGAAGCGGCGATTGAAAAAGCCTCTTTGCAGGCAAACGGAACAAATTCGTGGGCGGCACGGAACACAGGAAAACTCCACACGGTTTTAGGATTTCTCCACGACCTTCACATAATCAGGACAAAAAAAGGAACAGGACCTGAAATGGCGTTCGCAAAGCTCCAGGATTATTCTGGAGAAATCGACATGACATTCTTCCCGAGCGTCTGGAACGACAAAGTCGACAAGAATTCAGGACAGATTTTAAAAGAAGGTCTTTACAGAAAAATCAAAGACCAGACAATCACGGCGTTCAAAGGAAAAGTCGAGGCAAAAGAAAACTTTGATGACAGCGCGCCTGCGTTCCTTGTTGAAAGCCTTGAAGACGCAAATTCGCTTAAAGAAAAATCAATCCAGGAAATCCACATCAGCCTGGAATCGAACTTTCACGACGAAAAAGCAATCGCGGAAATCAAGGAATTTTTATTTGAAAAAACAGGCAATTGTTCAGTATATTTTCATTTAAAGACTCAGCAGGGAATGTATATCGTAAAAGGAAACCAGCAGCTTTTAATCGCTTCTGACCCGGACACTTTATACGAACTTGAAAGATTTCCTTTGGTGGAAAGAGTCTGGACAGCATGATTTTCAAATTTCATTTCTAGGAGAAATTCGGATGGCGGCATTTTTCAACTTTCTTTCAGCGACTGTTTCTCTTTACACGACTTTGTGTTTTGTGCGGATTATCCTGACCTGGATTCCCGGACTTAATTTTTCAAAGGCGGGACAAATATTAGGCTCAATCTGCGACCCTTGGCTGAATCTGTTCAGAAAAATTCCGTTCAGAATCGGCGGACTGGACTTCACTCCGATGATTTCAATCGGAATACTGACTTTGGTTTCTTCCCTTTTAAAAAACATCGCCGCGACAGGAAAGCTTTATGTCGGCGGAATTCTTGCGAACATCCTTATGCTCGCCTGGTCGATTTTCTCTTCAATTCTTTCAGTTTTCTTTGTCGCCCTGATTATCCGCCTTGTCGTGATGGCTTTCTCGAAAAAATCCTCGTACTACGATTCTCCTTGGTCGCGTTTTGACAATGCGGTAAATCCTTTTGTGTATAAAATCTGCCGTCCGTTCACAAAAGGAAAAAGCATAAGCTACAAAAACGCATTGATTATCGCTGTCGTCGCGTCAGGAATAATCCTTCTTGCAGGAAACATTCTGATGGGATTTCTTATAAACCTGATTGCCCAGATTCCTTTCTGATTGAAGCAAAATCCGAAGGCAAAATCTGACAGAGGCAAAAAAAAACTGGTGGCTGAGGCTCTCGGAACCACCGAACTTAGCCGATGAAACTTGATGAAATAAAATCGCCATTATCCTCGCTTCCTGGAATCGGTCCGGCGCAGACAAAGCTTTTTTCAAAACTGAATGTCTTCACAGTCGGAGAGCTTCTTAAATTTTATCCGAAAGATTACGACGACAGGCGGAACAAAAATCCGATTTCCGCGTATTCAAAAGGAAAAATCCACACATTCGCGAAAGTCTTAAGCCACGAATGGTTCGGCTACGGAAAAATGAAAACCCTGAAAATCAGGATTGCCGACAGAACAGGAGAAGCGTTTTTAACCTGCTTCAACCGACCTTTTCTTCAGAACGTTTATCCGGAAGGAAGCGTAATCTGCGTTTCAGGAACATTCTTTTACAAATTCAACGAGATTCAGTGCTCCGTGTTCGAGGCAAAGAAAATCGCGGACAACGGAAACCTTGAGGATTTTGAAAATGCGCCCCTTCCTGACGCGAAGATTTTTCCGCTTTATCCGCTAACAGAAGGACTTACCCAGAACGCAGTAAGAAAAGCGGTTTCCTCAGCCTTGAAGCAATACAACAAAGGAATCGAAACTGAAATTCCGGAATATCTTATGAAAGAAAGGAACATTCTTTCAAAATCCGCCTGCCTAAAACAGATTCACGAGCCGGAAAACATCTCTGAAATTTCCGCGGCAAAATATTCCCTGATTTATGAAGAGCTTTTCAATTTCCAGAAGACAATCGCGCTCCGCGCTTTAAGGCACAAAGGCGAAGTTCCGGAATCCTCGCTGAAAACAGAACCGCCGACAAAAACGGAAACAAAAGAGACATTTCCCGGCGATTTCAGAAAAAATCTTTCTCCGCTTCAAGCAAAACTTTTAGAAAGCCTTCCGTTTGATCTTACAGAAGACCAGAAATCCGTGATTCTTGAGATGAACAAAGACATCGACAAAGGCTATCTTGAACGGAACGAGCTTATAATCGGAAAAGCGGAAGGAAACACAAAAATCCCGTTCACAATGCAGAGGCTTCTTCAGGGCGATGTAGGCTCCGGAAAAACGCTTGTATGTTTTTTCGCCTGTCTCCGTGTCATAAACTGGAAAGGACAATGCGCTGTCATGGCTCCGACAGAAATTCTTGCGCGACAGCACGCAGAAAAAGCCTCGGAGCTTCTTTCTCCGCTCGGAATCAAAGTCGCCTTTCTTACAGGAAACTTGAAATCGCACGGAAGAACAATTCTTTTAAAGGCTCTGAAAGACGGACAAATCGACATCGTGATCGGAACGCACGCGCTTTTTTCCCAGGACGTTGTATACAAGGATTTGCAGCTTGCTGTAATCGACGAGCAGCACAGATTCGGCGTTGTCCAGCGTGAATCGATAATCAACAAAGGAAGAAAAACAGAATCGTCAAGGAACGGAAACCTGACTTACGAGCCGCATCTTCTTATGATGAGCGCGACACCGATTCCCCAGACTTTGGCGCTTACAGTTTTCGGAGACCTGGACGTTTCTGTCATAAAAACGATGCCGGACGGAAGAAAACCTGTCCAGACATTTCTTGTGCGCGAAGGGCACGAGAAAAACGCGTACGAGGCAGTCAGAAGAGAACTGAAAACCGGACATCAGGCGTATTTTGTCTATCCTGCGATTGAAAGCGAAAAAAGCGAAGGCTCAGCAAGGGAAATGAAAAGCGCCGAAAGCGCGTTCAGAAATCTTTCGCAGAATGTTTATCCTGAATACAGAACGGCTCTTCTTCATTCAAAAGTCCCGGAGGAAGACCAGATTCGGATTCTAAAAGATTTCCGGGAAGGGAGAATTCAGGTTCTTGCGGCGACAACAGTGATTGAAGTCGGAGTTGATGTTCCTGCCGCGACGTCGATTGTCATTGAGCAGGCGGACTGCTTTGGACTTTCCCAGCTTCATCAGCTGCGCGGAAGGGTCGGACGCGGAGATGAACAGGCGTTCTGCTATCTTATTTATTCCGCGAAAATATCACAGACCGGAATCGAGCGGATGAAAATTTTAAGGCAGAACACAGACGGATTTATAATCGCCGAAGAGGATTTAAAGCTCCGAGGACCTGGAGAAATAAACGGAACGCTTCAGGCAGGCGACCTTGAGCTTGGTCTTGCGGATTTAAACCGCGACAAAGAAATTTTAATAAAAGCAAGATACGACGCGTTTGAATACGTAAGAAAACTCAAAGACAATCACAATGAGCGGACCGCGACGCAAGCACCAGGACATTAACTTTTCCTCACGAATCAACAAAAGCTTTATAAATATCAGAATTTAGAAAGTTTGAAAAACAAAAGGAATTTGTTATAATAAACTTATGTTGGGTGTGGATTCATTTTATAAAGAAATAAAATTCATCGACCTCTTTGCAGGAATCGGCGGAATCAGACTTCCATTTCAAGAGCTTGGCTACAAATGTGTTTTTTCATCGGAATGGGATAAATCAGCCTGCAAAACTTACGAAGCGAACTTCGGCGAAACTCCAGCGGGCGACATCACAAAAATAAAGGCTGAAGAAATTCCTCAACACGATTTGCTTTTGGCAGGATTCCCTTGTCAGGCGTTTTCGATAATGGGAAAAATGAAAGGATTTGAAGACACTCGGGGAACAATGTTCTTTGAGATTGAACGAATTTTAAAATATCACAAAACGCCTGGCATTTTTCTTGAAAATGTAAAACAGCTCACAACTCACGACGGCGGGCGCACGTTCAAAGTTATTCTTGAGCATCTCGATGCGCTCGGCTACCACGTGA
>CAZSHF010000038.1:0-24007 GCA_964606655.1 uncultured Treponema sp. | reverse complement strand
GTGTTGTGTTGTGTTGTGTTGTGTTGTGTTGTGTTGTGTTGTGTTGTGTTGTGTGATTATTCCGTTTTTCATTTCTTTGTCAAGCGGATTCGCTTTTGCGGAAATCTGCGAACACAGAGCCTGTCCGGCTTGGTAAATTCTCTTCATGCTTCGCATTATAACAAATATTTTCAGCCTGTCAAGGAAAATTATAAGTCCAAATGTCTATTTTTATGTAACCTTGCGCAAAATCCGTTGTTGTTTCAGTGAACAGCGATGATTGAAGCATATTTAAAATACTTGTTTGAGCCGGCGGCGTTTACTCCTTTGCGCTGCCGGCTTTTTTTATTTTAAATGCAGAAATCACAACTCAATTTGCATCCAGGGCTTCCGCATTATAATTTTTTATAAAAAATTTGGTGTTTGGGAGCGGAGCGTCAGTGGCAAAAACATTCTAGTTTGCTGCCGCGTGAGCGGCAACGTATATAGTTCCAAGGCAAACTAGCGTGTAGCACAATATTGTGCGGTTTTGACCACTCGCTACGCGACCAGAAACCTGTTTTTTTATTATAGTTGGTTATAATGCGGAAGCCTTGAATTTGCGTCGAACTTTTCTTGGATTTTCTTTGTCATTTCTTCAATATATTGAGCCTCTGATGCGGTTTGCGCTGTTGTTCCAGATTCTTTTAATGATTCCATTTGCGCTTGCTTTCGTTCCTTTCGTTTTTCGCTTAAAACATTCGCTTCTTTCAAGATTTTAAATGCATCTTCTTCTGGAACTTTAATCGTTTCAATTATTTCTTCAACAGAAGACGATGCAAGATTTTCTATCGTTGTAAAATGCTTTGTAAGCGTTCTTGCGCGTTTTTCGCCGATTCCTGGAAGTTCAAGAAAAATCGAAACAACGTTTTCCTTTGTGCGAAGCCTTTGGTTTCGGCTTGTTGCAAATCTGTGCGTTTCATCACGGACACGCTGCAAAAGACGCAAAGCATCACTTCGTTTTGGAAGGCAAATCGGCTTAGTCGCGTTTGGTCGCCAGATTTCTTCATCGCGTTTTGCAAGCCCCGCAATCGGAATGTCAAGCGAAAGCGAATCTAAAACGCCTTTAACAGCATTAACCTGCCCTATTCCTCCGTCAATTAAAATCAAGTCGGGCAAATCTGCCTGCTCGTTCAAAAGTCTTGTGTAACGCCGCGTTGTCGCTTCCCGCATTGACTGAAAATCGTCGATGTAACCGTCAGTTGTCTTTAACCTGAAATATCTGTAATTCTTCTTGTCTGGATTTCCGTTGTAAAAACTTATAAGAGACGCGACAGGAAATTTTCCGCCGATATGCGCAATATCAAATCCTTCGATGCGGACAGGAAGTTTCTTTAATCCAAGCAAATCTTTCAACTCTTCAAGAGCCGGAATGTCGCCGCGTTCACGAAGACGACGAACAATATCTTCCTTTGCATTCTGAAAAGCCATATTCATTGCGGCAATATGTTTTTTCTCGGAATCATCATTGACAACAATAAGTTGCGTGCTTGCATTCAAAACTGAATCAAGCCATTTCTGCAAAATTTCAAAATCGTTTTGAGTTGGAACATAAATCTTTGGCGGAAGTTCATCTTTTGAAGAATAATAAACATTCATAAACTCGCCGATAAGTTCGTCTTCTTCATTCAAACTTGTAACTCTGTAATTGTCGCGGCCAAGAAGTTTTCCTCCGCGAATTTTAAGGACTGTAAAACTTACAAGTTCACCTTCACGATGATAAGCAATGTAATCTCTGTCTTCGGAATCAAAACTTTCAACAACATTCTGGTTCTGCAGGATTGAAAGAGCACGAAGTCCGTCGCGAAGCCTTG
The DNA here is from genome assembly GCA_964606655.1 of uncultured Treponema sp. GTDB lineage: Bacteria > Spirochaetota > Spirochaetia > Treponematales > Treponemataceae > Treponema_D. The sequence goes on along the minus strand of CAZSHF010000038.1, from coordinate 22,175 downwards.
CGGCCTTTTCAAAGTTCAAATTCGCCGCCGCCTGCTTCATTTCGTTTTCAACTTTAAAGCGAGTTTCGTTTCCTTTTCCCTCAAGAAGACTCTTTATTTCTCCGACAAATTCATTGTAGGACTCTTTTGAAATTTTACCGCAGCAAGGCGCTTTGCATTGTCCCATGTGATAATAAAGGCAAGGCGTTTCGCGAAGCCTGAAAACTTTGCAATGACGAAGCGGATAAATCTGATAAAGAGTGTCGATGAATGTATCAAGCGCAGTTGCATCTGGATAAGGACCAAAATAAGTTGAACCGTCGTGAAGAATGTTTCGCGTCTTGAAAATTCGCGGAAAATCTTCATTCGTGATTCTTAGAACTGGATAAGACTTTCCGTCTTTCAGGTTGATGTTGTAGCGCGGCGTGTATTTTTTTATAAGGTTGTTCTCTAAAAGAAAAGCCTCGTATTCATTCTGCGTTGTGATGTATTCGATTGAAACTGCATTTGAAATTAAAAGCCGGGTTTTTATGTCTTTGCTTCCTGAAAAATATGAAGAAAGCCGGTTTTTAAGATTCTTTGCTTTTCCTACGTAAATCACGGTGTTTTTAGCGTTTCGCCACAAGTAAACGCCGCTTTGCGAGGGAGCCTTTAATGCGGTTTCATGAAGAATTTCACGCCGTGACTTTTTTTGTGAATCGTTATCGCTTTGCATGGTTTTTAAGGATTTTAACAGAAGTAAAATGATTTTACGAGATATTTTTAATAGAACAAACGCCAAGTTTAAGAAACCTTCAAAAAATGCACGTAGGCAAGGTTCCGATTTGAAAAACAATCTGCACAAGCGAAGCGCGGAAGCCGTTTTTCATACACGAACGATGACGTCAGAGTTCGTGGGCGAAGCGCGGGTTCTTGCCGAAAGCGCATTTTTTGTCGCCTTCATTATGCTTGTCGTTTTTTCTTTTCCTGCGATTTCTGAAAGTTACACATTCGGCGGAAAAAAAGGCTGGAGCGAAGTCACAAACAGAAGCGGAATCACGACAGGAAAAGGAAGATTCGGAGACGAAAGCCTTGAGCTTGAGACAAACGCCGCAAAACTTACAGAAGACACGGACCTTCTTCTGAACTTCGAGCCTTCATCGTCCGGCGGAAGCGGCTTTGACGACAAATCGGGAAATTATTCTGTCGTTGAAAACAGTCTTTACATCACAAGAAAAGCGAAAATCGGAAAAGGCGCGGCGTTCAGCAGGAACAGGAAAGGCGGAATCACACTTTCCGGAAAAGAAGGAAGTCTTTTCGGGACAGAAGCATCCGCCGGTTCATTTACAATAGAATTCTGGCTCTGCCCTTCCTCTGTAGAAAACGGAGAGACGGTTCTTAACTGGCGCAGCTCAAAATACAATTCGGGAAAAATCATATACCAGCACATAACTTTTTCAGTCTACCAGAACAGGCTTCAGTGCATTTTCAGCAATATCTTTGAAGGCTATACGGAAAACTCAGGCGACGCCGTGCTTTCGGCGGAAACTCATCTTATTCCGGGAAAATGGTCGCATCATTCTGTAAGCTTTGAGGAAGACAGCGGCGCACTGTCGTACAAAGTCGACGGAATTCTTGCCGACATAAAATTCATCACGGACTCAGGACACGAATGGGGAACAATCTACCAGGCGGAAACAGGAAAACCTGCGAACCTTGAAATCTGTCCTGCGTTCACAGGAATGATTGACGACATAAAAATCACGAGAAGCCGCGAACGGCTTGCATCAGGAATCGCGGAAACCGACTGGGAACAGGATTCTGACTCAACCGCAAAAAGGAAATACGTAAGACGCGGACGTTTTGAATCCGAGCCGGTGATGCTTAAAGCCGGAACAACCGCGGATTCAGTCAAAGCGGATATGTTTGTTCCAAGCCAGACAGATGTCCTTCTTTATGTCCGCGCGGGCGAAAACCATTTTTCGTGGACAGAAAATTATCCTGAATGGATTCCTGTCAAGAACGGCGAAAGAATCGAAAACCTGAACGGGCTTTATTTTCAGGTGTCGGCGGAGCTTTTCTCTTCAGGCGACGGAAACGAAACTCCTTCGGTAAATGAAATCACACTTGAATACACAACTCTTCCAGAGCCTCAGCCTCCGTACAGAATCACGGCGGAAAAAGGCGACGGCTCTGTGACTTTGAGCTGGGATTATTCTGTGGACGACACGGCAGGCGGATATTACATTTACTACGGAACTCGTCCGGGAGAGTATCTTGGAAGAACGGCGAACGAAGGCTCTTCTCCAATCAACGCGGAAAACAGGACCCAGTTCACAGTAAGCGGACTTGAAAACGGAACGATTTATTACTTTGCGGTCTCGGCGTGGTCAAGGATAAACCCTGACATAACAGGTCCTTTGTCAAAAGAAGTTTTCGCCCGGCCGGGAAAATAAACAAAACAAAGGAAAACAAAGGCAAAATGCGGATAAACAAAACGGATTCAAAGAAAAACTGAAAATATTAAAAATTGTGCTATGAGCCATTTAGCATTATAATTATATAAAAACACGGAGCAGGACTTTATGGAAGAAAGAGACCTTGTATTGAAGAGAGCGAAAAACGCGGTTCTTTCCAGAGACTTTTCTTTGGCTTTGCGGATTTACAATTCACTTCTGAAAGAAGACCCTGAGAACAAGGAATATCTTTCGGCGGTCGGAAACATCTACGAAAAGACAAATTCCGACGCGATGGCTCTGGGCTATTTCCAGAAAATCCTGAAAAACTCGCCGAACGATTTTGAGGCCTTGAACCACACAGGAGGAATCTACAGAAGGCTCAAGATGTACAACGAGGCGATTGAAGTCCTGAAAAAGGCTTTAGCGACTGGAAAAAACACTTCCGAAGTGAACTACAATCTTGGATTCACGTACAAGACGATGGGGAAAAACCAGGAAGCGATTGAATGTTTTGAGCAGGTCATCTCTGAAAATCCTTCCGATGTCCTTGCCTACAACCATCTTGGCTCGATTTATTACCAGAAACGCGACTACATAAAAAGCATCTCGACCTACAAGCTAGGTCTTCAGATTGACTCAAACCATCCGATTCTCCAGTACAATCTTGCGAAAAGCTACGAAGCGATAAAAGACGAGCAGAACGCTGTCAAATCCTACGAGACCGCTCTGCGCGCGAAACCGGGCTGGATTGACGCTGTGAAAGACTACGCGTCTCTTTTGATCCGCCAGAACAAGACAAAGCCTGCCCTGGACCTTGTCCAGAATTCGCTTGAGCTTCATTCAGGACGCGACGACCTTAAAATCCTTGAGGCGAAAATCTATTACTACCAGTGCAATTACCAGGAAGCGGAAAAAATCCTGGACATTCTTTCAAGGAAAAACCGCCCTGAGCTTGAGGCGTTCGCCCTTCTTGCGATTGTCCGCGAGGCGAAAGGAAAATACAATGAAGCCGCGCAGGCGATAGTCAACGCAGAGGAAATCTGCCCTGAAGAGCATCTTTTCAGAATCACAGAAATCGCGGCGGGAATAATGCTTTCGGCAAGGCGTTTTGAAGAGGCGCATTCAAGAATCGTGATTCTTTCGGACAACAAAAATTTCATTCCGTCATTGGATTTGCAGGGACAGATGGCAATCTGCACAGGAAGGGAAGAAAACCTTGATTCGCTCCGGGCAAAAATCATAGGCTCAAAGCCGGATTACCACAAATTCTACACAAACTGGGGCTACAGGTTTCTCCAGAAAGGAAAATACAACGAGGCGAAAAAATATTTCAAAAAGCATATCGAGCTGAACAGAAAAGCGATTATGGACTGGCTTTATCTTGGAACTGCGGACGAAAGGCTCGGATATTTTGAGTCCGCCGCGGAAGATTTCAACATGGCACTGAACATCGATCCGGCGAATTTCCTCGCGAAGCGGAACCTTGACCGAGTGACTTCACAGATGCAGGATTTTGACACAGGCGAGAACCAGGAAAGAGACGACATTTTAAGCGATGTCGAGCCGGAAAGCCTTTACGATTTTCAGGAAGACGAGTTCGCCTCTTCTGAAAACGACGACCTGTCTTTTGCAAGCGGTTCCTACGGAAACGAAAACGGCGGAAACGCAGACGGAATTTCAGGCGATTCTGGAAATCCTGGTTTTTCTGCAAACGGAAACCTTGATTCAGACAACGCAAATGAAGAGAACAAAGACGAAAACGGAGAAACAGACGAGCCGAGCCTTAAAGACATTTCAAGCGGCGAGGACGCGGACATTTTCTCGCTTGACGACAGCGTGACTCCGGCGGACGAAAGCAAATCCCTTTCGCAGGAGCTTCTTGAAGGAGAAGAGCTTTCCGACTTCGGCTTTGAAATGCCTGAAGAAGAAACGGAAGACGATGAAGAGCCTGAAGAGGAAGAAGAGAAAACTCCTGAAATCCACATAGACATTCCGGAAAATCTCCCTGAAAATTACGGACAGAAAACAGAAAAAGAAGACAATGAAGCGGAAAGAGCGGAAGACAAAAGCGGGCCGGAAAACGCGGAAAACGGCTCTGAAAACGGCGGAACTCCTGAAGATTCTGGAAACGAGGATATTTCCGGCGATTCTGAAAATGCCGGTGATTCTGAAAATTCTGAAAACGAAGAAGAGATGTCCGGCGACAAACCCGGGGAAGAACTGAATCCTGACGCAAACGAAGAAAATCCCGGAGAAAATCCTTTTGAGGATTTTGAAGAGGATGATTCTGAGGCGGCTCTTCCGCCGTACGATGAAAATCCTGAGCAGGAAGAAAACGCGGGGCTGCAGAAGATTCCTCAAAACCAGAATCCTGGAAATTACAGAAATCCGCCTTACTCTTCTCCGTACAATTATCCGCAAAGCTCAGACAGGCTTCCTTACGGGGCGGAGCAGCAGCTGAACGAGGCTTTGGACAAAGCGCAGAAAGCGGCGGAAAAAGCCTGGCAGGCGGCACAGAACGCGGCGGACGCGGCTCATACAGTCGACAAGGCGGAAGACTTCATAAACAAAATGACAGAGGACGCGGCAAAAAAGCTTCAGGATGCGGCGAACGACATCCAGAACAAGCTTGACGAGGCGAAATCCCCTAAAGAACCTCCTCAGGAAAACCAGACGGCAGACGAAGATTCTGGATTCAGGAAAAGCGGATCTGACCAGGCGGAAAACGAAGCTGAAATCAATAAAGACGGAAAAGACAGTTCCGCGGAAAACGAAAACTCGTATGCAGACGGAGAAAACGAAACCCAAAGCGGAAATCCGGACAAAACTGTTGAACCAGGCGGAACGGCTGATTCAGGCGGAACTCAAAAAGCAGAACCAGACGGAACTAAAACCTCAGGAGCAAATGCGCCTCATGCAGTTTCAGGCGGAGAAAACGAAACAATCGAGACTCTTGAAGCGCTGGACACAGAAAGCCTTTCCGAACAGATTCAAAGCATCTCGAACGAGGCGCTTTCCGCGCAGAACCAGACTTATGCAAAACTCCTGAAACAGGTCGAGCAGGTTCTTCCGCTTGTAGAAAATATGCTTGTGAACAAGGAAGACTCGGCGCGGTTCAGAAAGGAAGTCGCGCTTTTCAGCCACCTGAAAGAACTCGGCGACTTTCTTCCTTCGGAGCAGAAACAGATGTTCATGACAAGCAGGATGAGAGTTCTTCTGGATTTCCTTATCGCAAAGCTTTCAGGAAAACCCGGACTTCTGAGGACAACTGATTCCTTGCGGAAAAGCGGAGTTTTTGAGAATCTTGACCAGGCTCTTCTTGAAAAAGTCAGCCCGGAATACGAGAACGCGGACGAACGCGACCTTATGAAGAAAGTCATCTCGGACATGAGGAAAATGACTTCTTCCCTGAACGACAAGAATCTTGCCGAAGGCCTGGAAAATCTTGCAAAAGAAGCGGAAGACAAGCTTTAATCAAAAAAATCATAAAAAAAAACTGACATCCTAGAGAATCAGACCAGAGAACAAAAATGGCAGAAAAGAAAAAAAATCTTGTGAGAAGCGGACTTGTCTTGTCGCTTATGACATTCGCATCCCGGATCATGGGGCTTGTCCGCGAAATGACAAAAGCGAAATTCCTTGGAACAAGTGCTTACGCGGACGCGTTCGGAATCGCTTTTATGATTCCGAACCTTTTCCGCCGCCTTTTTGCGGAAAACAGCATTTCAGTGGCATTCATTCCGACTTTCCGCGGCTATCTTGAAGACGAAAAATCCGCTTCTCTGGACAAAAAAACAGAAATCCGAAACCAGACACAGGAGTTCATCTCTTCGACATTGACTCTGGTTTCATTTATGACCGCGGCTGTTGTCGTTCTGGGAATCTTGTTCGCAAATCTGATTGTGCCGATTTTTTTCAGCGGAGACACAAATCCTCAGGTCCTTGCGGAAGGAACTCTTCTTACAAGAATCATGTTTCCGTATCTCTTTGTGATTTCAGTCGCGGCGTTTTTCCAGGGAATCCTGAACGGCTGCAATATTTTCGCTCCGTCGGGCTTCACGCCTGTTCTGTTCAACACAGTTGTCGTTCTTGTCACATACATTCTTACTCCGCAGCTTGTTGAAATTCAAGGAATGGAGCTTCCTTACGAAGCATTGGCAGCGCGCGCGATGAGCTTCGGCGTGATAACAGGCGGATGCGTCCAGGTTCTTTTCCAGTGGCCTTTTGTGAAAAAAACAGGCTGGAAGACAACTTTGGCAGGACTTAAAAAAGCGTTCTCAAATCCGGGAACAAAAAAAGTGATTGCCCTTGTAGTTCCGACGATAATCGGAATGGCGGCTTACCAGCTGAACGACGCGGTTTCTACAGCGGTCGCAGGAAAAATCGCGACAGGAACAGTCTCAAGCCTCCAGTATTCTTTAAGGCTTCAGGAACTGATTTTAGGAATCTTCGCCGTTTCAATCGGAACAGTGATTCTTCCTGACCTTTCCACGCTCGCAAAAAAACAGGAATGGGAAAATTTCAACGGAATGCTTTTGCAGGCAATCAAGATAATCACGCTGATTACGATTCCTGCAACATTCTATTCGCTTGTCTGCGGAGAAGAGCTGATTTCAGTGATTTACAAAAAAGGAAGCTTTGACGATAATTCGGTCGCGCAGACGCTTTCAGTGTTCCGCTTCCACATCGCGGGTCTTTTTTTCATCGCCGTGAACAGAATAATAACGCCTGCGTTCTACTCGCAGTCGAACACAAAACTTCCGACAACAGCAGGAATCATAAGCATGGTCTGCAATATGGTTCTTGCGGTCGTTCTTTCGGTTTTTATGAAAGGAAAAGGAATCGCTTTGGCGCTTTCAGTTTCAAGCGCGGTGAACACAGTCTTTCTTTTCATCTTCATGAAGAAAATGCCGTCGATGGAATACAAGCAGATTGCAAAGAACATGATTTTTTACATCATAAAAATAACCGCTTTCTCTGTAACCGCTTCCTGCCCTGTTTATCTTCTGCGGCCGCTTCTTCTTGAGGCGTTTGAAGGTCACAACAGATTTTTCAGCTACGGATTTCCTGTCCTGATAAGCGCGGCGGTTTTCCTTGCGGCAGGAATCATTCTTCTTCTGCTTTTCCGCGACGAGACCGCAATGGCTTTTGCCGGAAAACTGAAAACAAAGATGAAGCGGAAGAAATAAAACCCCAAATGTCGACTTTTATGAAACCATGCAAAAATGCACTCTCGGCAAGAACCCGATTATGAAAAACGGCTTCCGCGTTCGTCAAAAACTGTGGTGGTTGAGCAAGTCGCCCGCTTGCACACGAGCGACAGCGAAGTAACCACCAAGCAAGCATTGTCTGCGGCTTTTAAGTTTTCCGCACTCACTTGTGCAGATTGTTTTTCAAATCGGAACCTTGTCTGCGTGCATTTTTTACTGTTCGCGAAGAAAATCGGCATTTGGGTTATCAAATTTACAAAAGTCGACATCTGGGGTAAAAAAAAACGCGTCCGGCAACAACATGAACCGGACGCGTTCTAAACTTATTGGACAACCCCCTTACCGAGTTTTTCCGTTATTTTCTATTTTGTATCAAGAATTGGTCTCAGCCTTGCGGCCGCTCACCAAGTTTTCCATTCGGAAAATTCGCGCGCGAGTCTGTCTACTTCGTAGCCAAAATCGCGATTCCTGGAAGAGTTTTTCCTTCAAGGAATTCAAGAGATGCTCCGCCGCCTGTCGAAACGTGGCTCATCTTGTCTGCCAAGTGGAACTTGTTCACAGCCGCGACAGAATCTCCGCCGCCGACAACAGTCATCGCACCGCGTCCAGTCGCCTCGGCGACAAGATTCGCGACAGTTTCAGTTCCCTTTGCGAACGCGTCAAATTCAAACACGCCGACAGGACCGTTCCAGACAACAGATTTCGCCGAAGCGAGAACTTTCTTGTATTCTTCGACAGTTTTCGGCCCTACATCCATCGCCATAAGATTGTCAGGAATGTCAACTCCGTCGATTGCAACAGGAGCCGCGTTCGCGTCGAATTTATCCGCGGCGACATGGTCAACCGGAAGAACAACTTTCACACCTTTTGATTCAGCGTCTTTCAGAAGCTTTGTCGCTGTCTCAAGAAAATCATCTTCCACCAAAGAAATGCCGACTTTGTGTCCCTGCGCTTTCAAGAATGTGTAAGCCATTCCGCCGCCGATAATCAAAGCGGAAGCGTTTTTCAAAAGACTTTCCAGAACAGCGATTTTTGAAGAGACCTTCGCGCCGCCGATAATCGCGACCTGAGGCTTTGGAGGATTTTCAACCATCGGCTGAATGTATTTTACTTCCTTTTCCATCAAGAAACCGCCGACCGGCTTTGTCTTCATAAATTTTGCGATTGTCGCTGTGGAAGCCTGGTCGCGGTGGGCAGTTCCGAACGCGTCGTTCACGAAAATGTCGCCGTAAGTCGCAAGCTCTTTCGCCATCGCCTCGCGTTCCGCATCGACTTTTGAAGTCTCTTCAGGATGAAATCGGACATTTTCAAGCATCGCGACCGCTCCCGCAGGAAGAGAATCAATCGCTGATTTCTGGCCCAGAGCGTCAGGAAGGAAAGTGACAGGTTTTCCCAGCTTTTCAGCAAAATAATCAACAACAGGCTTCATTCTGTTTTTGCCGCTGATGAATTTTTCTGAATCAGCGTCTGTCCATGTTTTTCCGGCCTTTTCAGCCTTCTCTTTCGCCTTTTTCACATCCTTTTTAGGGTCTCCCAAGTGGCTCATCAGAACCAGACTGCGCGGATTCTGTTCAAGTATATATCTGATAGTCGGAAGAGCCGCCATAATTCGTGTGTCGTCCTGAACCACGCCGTCTTTCATCGGAACATTAAAATCAACGCGCATAATAATGCGTTTGCCGTTCAAATCAACGTCTTTTACAGTTTTAATCATTTTAAACCTCGAATAAAAGAAATACGCCGCCAGCCGGCAGCAAAAGTCATATTAAAATAATAATACGATTGCCATAGAAATTCAATTAAAGCAATTCTTAATAGCAAATCGGAATTTGGAATCAAGAATGCTGAATCAAAAATTCAGGCGGGGAAAGCCTTCCCCTCGCTTCAAAGGCAAGCCGCTCCGCAAATGTCCCTTAAAGCATCTCCATTTGCTCCTCTTTCTCGCCTTTTCCGCTACCCCTTCTCCTAGGGGCAAAGCCCCTAAAACCCCGAATCTTTCAAAATTTTAAATTTGTGCTACACTGACAATATGTTTTTCCCCACCGAAATAATCTTTGCTCCGGCAAGCCAATGCAACCTGAAATGCCAGCACTGCTACGTGAACCGAAATCCAGCCAGGCTCGAAACAAGCGACGCGATAAAATTCATTCAGAGCGCGAAAAAAAGCGAAGAATGCACAGTCGAGAAAATCGGATTTTCAGGCGGCGAGCCTTTTTTGTATCAGGATTTTCTTGAAGCCGTGATAAAAGAAAGCGTGAGCCAAGGATTCATGTTCGACAAAATAATGACGAACGGAACTTGGTGGAAAACGGAAAAAGAACTTTCTGAATCATTAAGACGGATTTACGATGCGGGTTTCGACGGAAAAATCGGACTAAGCTGGGATTATTTTCACACTCAGGAATATGAAAAGATAAAAACCTTTGTGAAAAAAGTCCTTAAAACATTCGGAGAAGAAAGCCTTGAGATTCAGTCTGTTGTGCCTTACGAGCGGAAAGACGCGCTTTTCGTGCGGAGAAACGACAACAGAATAATCAGAGAGATAAGACGCCTCGCGCGCGACCTGAATCTTTCCGTGAGAAACTGCACAGACTTTTTTTCAAAACGCGGAATGATTCTTCTTGAAGGAAAAAAAGCGCTGATTCACGTCTACAGAACGCCGCAGAGTTTTCCGTGTTCGGACGGACGCGGATGGAAAAGCAGAAAATGGTTTAAAGAAGATTTCTGCGAAAGCCTCGGACAGATTCTTTACATTCACCCGGACGGAAAAATCGCTCCTTGCTGCGGATTTGCGAACGAAGACAAAAAACTGATTATAGGAAACATCAGGCAGACTTACGACGAGGTTGTCCTGAACGCGGAAGTCAATCCGATGTTAAAACTCTGCTTTGAAACAGGACTTTTGGCTCTTGCAGAAAAACTGGAGCGGAACGGAAAACTTTCGCGGAAGACAGACGACAACTGCACTTTCTGCGATTACGTGTGCAAATACGGATTGAAGTAACGAGAAACAAGGAAAAGTCGGAAACCAAGAAATCGGACAGAAAAAGAGCGTCCTGAGGTTCTATCTGCAAGACGCTTTTTTTGTTTTCAGAAAAAATCAATGAAGAAAAAAATGTCAGAATGTTTTTACAACAAGGACATACCCGGTATATGTCTTATCAACATCTTTAATAAATGGTTTACTACCATCGTTCAAGACAATCCCACCTGCGAAATCAGCATTTGATCCCTCGTATATATCGAGATTAGAAGACGACCAGTAACAGCGATAGTATATTTCAGCGTCTGTTTTAGAGCGAATGATTTCACTATCCGAATAATTGCTATCAATCGCAGATATAACAGAAGCAGAAGCATTTATCTTTTCATAATTAGAAAACGCCAAAGAGAGTTCTTGAATAGATGGCATATACCATCCATCAATAGCCAATCCTAAATAGCCTTTATATGTTGTGTTGTAAAGATTTGCCCAATTAAATGCAGGATAATGTATTGCAGGCTCAGCTGTTCCTTGAGGATCAAACGCACATACAATATCCCAGTTATTAGAACCATCTGTATCGCCTTCAAATTTAAACACTTTTTCTAACCTAGTGGAACTACTATAGTCAAAATATCCTTCGTGAAAATACCATTTGCTCACAATATCTTCCCAGCATAGTCTGTAACCAAGCAAATCCTCTCCAGATTTTAGCTTTGCCCAAGACAAAATAGAAGATTTATGCAAGCCCACACCAATAGCCGCTCCGTTATAATTAAACCCTGCAAAAACAGCAACAGGCGGATTTTTTTCATCAATGCTTTTATATTCATCAGGATTAACAAAAGTTCCGTCCGCAAGAATTATATAACCGATTTTATCAGAATAATCTGCATAGTCTTTTACGACAAAATTGCCAGAGATGCTTCTTGCTGCATATTTTATGCTTAGTTCATAAATTCCTGCAGAACTTGGAATATCAAAAGATATTGCAATCATCGAATCGCTTTTTACTTCTAATTCAGCATTAGCTACAACAGAAGGATTTTCTGGACATGACAACTCAAAAGAATCTTTCTGAACGTCTAAATAAGTAAAATACTTTCCTTTCACAGTTGCCGTCACTTTACTTGAAGAATAAGGGCTGCGATTTGTTCCTGCTTTCGGAATTGTAAATGAAGTGAACTCTGGCGAATACTTGCTATTAAAAACGATTTCATCGGACAAAACGCCTGAACTTTTATTCAAATTAAAATCCATCGTTTTTATTGTGAATTTGTAAGTTTCTCCATTATTTAAATTAAAGCATTCAAACTTTTCAGAATTTTGCAAATAGACAGGATTTTTTAATAATCCATCCGCAGGGTCAGACATAATCTCAACGCCCCAAAAGTCATCGTCTGCTGGATTTTTCCAAGACAAAACAATCATTCCATCTTTTGCTGTAACAGCAAAGTCCGTGACTTCCGCCGGAGAAGTATAATCCGTGCTGTCAGGAACTGAGACATTTTCAAGAGAAGTTCCGTCTGAAAAATTCAAGCTCTCGTCAAACGTCTGTATTTTGAACGCATACGTTCCGCCTGTCTTAAGCCCCGAGACTACCAGGCTTTCCGCCTCTTTTCCAAGCACAACTGGATTTGAAAGCGTTCCATCCGCTGGCGTTCCGCTTATCTTCACTCCCGCAAAATCCGAATCGACTGGATTTTTCCAGGTCAGCAGCGCGTTTCCGTCCGACGCTGTAACAGAAAACTCCGTGACTTCCGCAGGGGCGACCTTATCAGAAGTATCAGTTGGATAATCTCTTAATCTCACATATTCCGATGCATTCTGATTTTTATCCAATGCATAGAGAAAAAAACTATACCTTATCCCGTTCTTAAGCCCTTCAAAAACCGCTGAGGAAGTTTCTGATGGATTTCCCTCTATAACAATCGGATCTGGAATTGGTATACCCTGTTGCCCCTGCGTTGTTGCTCTAACCTCTATTCTGGTTCCATAAAAATCAGCATCGGAAGGATTAGTCCAGCTTAAAACAACTTTCTTGTCACCGGCAGTAATTTTAGCAGATGTTACAGGGTCTGGAGGAACTTCATCCTTTTCTTGTGATTTTATTTTTTCAATGAACTTTATATCTCTGACAGACACTGACAGTCCTTCATGCAACGCAGTGTCCAGCGCGATTATAGTGAATGAATAAATATCGCCGTCAACAAGATTCTTGCATTCAAAAACTTCCAGCGATTCATAGCCCGCATACGATTTTACATAAACAGGAGTGGTGAATGCCCCGTTTGAAGGCTCTGAGGTAATCTTTACGCCCCAAAATTTATCCTCATTAAAGAAATAATCATTCTCGCTTGGATTTTTCCACGAAATCTTCATTGTTCCGTCAACACATTCCGCAGAAGGCGAAACGACAGGAGAAGGAGTTATAAAAATCTCATCATCCTTATGTTCAGAAAGAGACACCAGTCGGGATTCTACCGTGCTTTCGTTCAGATTTTTATCAACCGCGCTTACTTTGAAAGAATACATATTAGGAACTGGCAGACCTTTAAACTTATACGACTGAGTTTCTTTGTTCACAAGAAATCCGTCGTCAAGGCTCACGGCTTGGCGAAAAGAACGAGGTTCTCCATCGCTTCTATAAAAGTAACCCTCTTCGTCAATCGGATAATAAACTTTGATTGCAAACAAATCATCATCGTTCGGGTCTATCCATTTCAGCAAAAGCTCTCCTTCTCCTCCGAAAGCAATATCAAGACCTCGCACTGGAGAAGGCGCAGTCGTATCTTTTTCCGTTTCATTTATTTTGGAAATATCAGTATCGCCTATTTCCGGCTCAACCTTGCACGAAATCGCTGCGGCTAAAATCATAAACGCCACAACAGAATGAATGGCTGTTTTTGTTTTGTTCATATTTATTTCCTCCTGAATTTTGGAATTATAAAAATTTTTATTTTTTCTCCAGCGTTCAGCGCAGACTCAAGAAACATTTTTCTTTTTGCGCCGCCATTTAGTGTTTTCTTCCAAAAGTTTTCTGAACAGTTTCCAGTACTTGAATTCTTTATCGAAAACTTTTTCCCTTACAAAATCGACTTTTTCAAGATTCTCCAGGCGATATGAATAGCTCTGAAAAAACATATCCTTGTCCAGCAACTTTTTTTTCAGCATAGAATACGCTACATCAAAAAGCCCAAGATAATCATCAAGCGACCTTTCTTCTGTTCGCAGCAAAGCCTCCAGTTTTTCCAGAATATTATTCGCCGAATCGTCATCTTTTATATCTTCACTGATCAGCTTGCATCTTTCTCTTGCATGAAGCAGTTTTTCATAAGGCAAATCGTCCTGTTTCAGAATTTTTATTTCTTCTATGACTGAATGGATTTTCCATCTGCGTCTTTTGTAAAACATATCTCTAAGTTTCATCTGATTCTGAAGCTTTATCGCGTCTGTACTGTCATTCAGCTGCTTCCAGACAACAAACGCGGAAATAACCGCGCCTAGAAATGAACCTATAAATCCGCTCAGAAGATTTGTCATAAAAGGCGATTCATGCTTTTCAGATAAAAAAAATGAAACGTCTCCAAATTTTTGAACTATAAAAATCATGAGCAGAAACACCAGCAGGAAAAAAAGGCATATCGATATTGCTGTAAAAATAAGCCTTGGAAATTTTCTTATCCGTTTACATTTCATACAAAATTCTCCGCTCAAAACTCATTTTTTTTCAAAACGATTTCTGCAAAACTGAAAAATTTAACTCTAAATATAGAGTTTCTCAAACAAGATTATAAACGTACTCTAGATTTAGAGCAAGTGTAAATATGGACAAAGATGTGGAAGAAGTTCTAGATAAAATCCGCAAATTCAGAAATCAAAAAGGAATTTCAATTGTGCAGCTTTCCGCGGATTCAGGAATTTCCAGAAGCCACTTGTTCTACATTGAAACAAAAAAGACTGTTCCTTCATTGGAAACTCTTTCAAAAATCGCAAAAGCGATGAGCATTGAACTGAAAGACTTTTTTATATAGTCCAAATGAAAAACTCCGCATACAGAAAGACCACTTGTATAAAAGTGAAAGTCCCTCTTCGAAAAATTGCGAGCAGCGCCGCCTGTCTTAGACTTTGAATGAATTTGTAATCTGGGAAAGATTCTTTATGCTCTGGGCATTCCTTTGAGTCTGATCGTTCACATTGTTTATGCTCTTGTTTATCTGGGAGATTCCTGAAGCCATCTCCTCGACGCTCAAAGTGATTTCATTTGTGATTCTTGAAAGGGAATCCATCTGGGAGCTCACAGTCTTTGCGGCATCCTCCATCGAGTCTCCGCTGGACTTCACTTCCATTGTGATGCTGCTTATCTCTTTCATCGCGGAAAGAACCTGTCCGCCGCCTTCCGACTGCTCTTCCATCGCGTTCATAATCGTAAGCTCCTGGCTCGAAACCTTCTGCGTCAGATTGTAGATTTCATCAAACTGAGCCTGCATCTGTCCTGCGGCATCTGAGACTTCTTTTATGGCAGACACAACTTCCTTCAAGTCATCTGTGATTTTCTTTCCCTGCATGTTTGAATCTTCCGCGAGTTTCCTGATTTCCTCCGCGACAACACTGAATCCGTTTCCCGCCTCGCCTGCGTGCGCCGCTTCTATAGCCGCGTTCATCGCAAGAAGGTTTGTCTGCTCCGCGATGTTCTGAATCACGCTTGAGGTTTCCATCAGTGTGGCTGACTGGGATTTTATCTTTTCCGTGGCGACCACCGCAGAACCGATTCTCTCCTTTCCCAGCTCAGAAGATTTCTCCAGAGCCGAAATATTCTTTGAATTGGATTTTAAAATATCCGTGACAGAACGGATATTCGCGACCATCTCCTCAACCGCCGAAGACGACACGGAAACGCACGAGCCTTGGCTTTCGATGTTTTCCATAAGGACTTTTATGTTCTCGTTTATCAGGCTGACTGAATCGCCTGTGCTGTTCACGTTTTCCTGCTGAAGCTTCACTTCTTTGTTCACGCTTGAGATGTTCGCCGCGATTTCATTTGTCGCCGCGGCGGTCTCATTCATATTGGAGACAAGCGAAAAACTCGCTGAATCAAGGTTCTCCGTTTCTTCCTTGACTTTCGCAAGAGAAGCCTGAAGCTTTTCCATAGTCGCGTTGAAATATGTATACATTTTTCCGATTTCGTTGTCTTTGTCAGCGTCAAGCCTGACTATCAAGTCTCCGTCGCCCTGGGAAATGTTCCTGAGCGCGGACACGCCTTTTCCAAGCTGATTTGACATAATCCTGAGCGACACAAACACAATGCTTATCAGGACAATCATGACAGAAATGAATCCTATGGAAATCAGAACCCTAACTCTGACCGAATTCGCTTTCACTTCTTTTTCAGGAACATTAAGGACAACATACCAGGTCTGCTCTGCGACAGAAATTCTAAAGGGATTGACTATATGAATCACTTTGTCCTCGGAGACAAAATGCTGAAGCTTTTCCATCACTCTTGCGTTGTCAAAAACTGATTTCAGGCTGTAACCGTTCCACCAAACGCTCAATTTTCCTTCGGAATCAGGATTTTTGTCGACAGCGACAAGCCCTGAATCTGAAATCAAAGAAAGGTAGCCTGTCTCAAAAATTCTCTGGCTTTTCAGCATTGAAGAAATATCTGTCAAAGCCATGTCGATTCCAGCGACGCCGACAGATTTTCCGTCCCGTTTTATCGGAAACGCGACACCGCAGACCCAGATGTCCTTTCCGCCTACATTGTAAAGGTTCGGGTCGATGAGAATTCCTTTCGCGCTGTGGAACGGATTCACATACCAGAAATCATCCAGATTTGTCAAAGGCGAGCAGCTTATTTCTGAATCAACCTGAACCCAGTAAGGAATATAGCGTCCTGTCTCATCGTGATTTTCTGTATTGGCGTATAAACTGTCCAGTCCGTCCAAAGCGTCCGGCTCCCAGGCAGTCCACGCGTCAACAAGATTAGGATTTTTCTTCAATGTGTCTGTAAGAAGATTGTCAAAGAAGGCTCTGCGGTATGGGGGGGGGTAAGATAATATCCTTCCAGACTGGAAACCAGAGCCTGGCAAGTGTGGAACTCTTCATCGATTATTTTGCTGGTCTTTTCTGTATAAAACTCTGTGACGCTGTAAAGATAATCAGTATTGATTCTGTCGAAATAATTTCCGATTCTGCTCTCCAGAAAAAAACCGAACGCAAGCAGCAGCAAAAACAAGATTCCGCCGATTCCAAAACTGAAAGAACGCGCTATATTTCGGTTCAGAAAGGTGGTCTTTTTCATTTTATAAACATCCCCCATAAAAACTGATTAAAAATTATCTGGGCGAAGCAAAAGCCGTTTATGTAATTATAGCCTAGAATTTAAAAAAAACAAAACCTAAAATGCCGACTTTTATAAAACCATGAAAAAACGCGCTTTAAAAATTAAAAAGCATCCTGCAATCTGCAAGATGCCTTTGTATTCAGAAAACCAAATCAGCAGTTTTCAGAGAAGTACTTGATAGTTCTAACCAGAGCGAAGAATTGCGAGCCGTGCCGCAGCAATTCGAGCGTCTTTATCGAAAGAACAATCAAATACAAAAAAAGCGCCTTGTAAAAACAAGACGCTTTCAATATTAGTAAATCACACTAATAATTAGCAGTTTTCAGAGAAGTACTTAATAGTTCTTACCATCTGGCTTGTGTAGCTGTTCTCATTGTCGTACCAAGAAACAACTTCAACCTCATAAAGACCGTCACCGATTTTAGAAACCATTGTCTGTGTCGCATCGAAAAGTGAGCCGAATCTCATTCCGATTACATCAGAAGAAACAATCTCGTCCTCGTTGTAGCCGAAAGACTCAGTTGCAGCCGCTTTCATCGCAGCGTTGACAGAATCTTTTGTGACTTCTTTGTCAGTCTTGATAACAGCGAAAAGCATTGTTGTAGAACCTGTCGTAACCGGAACACGCTGAGCCGCTCCAATCAATTTTCCGTTCAGCTCTGGAATCACAAGACCGATAGCCTTTGCAGCGCCAGTTGAGTTAGGAACGATGTTGGCAGCGCCAGCACGAGCGCGGCGAAGGTCTCCCTTGCGGTGCGGACCGTCAAGAATCATCTGGTCGCCAGTGTAAGCGTGGATTGTAGACATGATTCCGCTCTGGATTGGAGCGAAGTCGTTCAAGGCTTTAGCCATTGGAGCCAAGCAGTTTGTTGTGCAAGAAGCGGCAGAAATAATGTTGTCGTTCTTTGTAAGTGTTTTGTGGTTTACATTGTAAACGATTGTAGGAAGGTCATTTCCTGCAGGAGCAGAAATAACAACTTTTCTTGCGCCGGCGTTGATGTGAGCCTGCGCCTTTTCTTTTGATGTGTAGAAACCTGTGCATTCAAGGACAACATCTACTTTGAGTTCTCCCCAAGGACAGTCATTCGCATCTTTTTCAGCGTAAATTTTAAGAACTTTTCCGTCGACAGTGATTGTTCCCTTTTCATCGTCCGCTGAAACTGAATGAAGATTCTCGCCGATTTTTCCGCAGTAGCCGCCCTGCGCTGTGTCGTATTTAAGAAGATGGGCGAGCATAGAAGGTTTTGTCAAATCGTTGATTGCGACAACTTCATATCCTTTTGCGCCGAACATCTGGCGGAAAGCCAAACGACCAATACGGCCGAAACCATTGATAGCAACTTTTACATCTGCCATTGTATAACTCCTAAAAAATAATTTTCAACACATCAAAAATAATGAATTTGTAAGATTTAGTCTATATTTCTCTTTCCGACGGAAACAAAAGAGTCATCACAGCGCCGCCCTTTTCTCCGTTCGCGGCTTCCGCGCTTCCTCCCAAGGCGTCCATAATGCTTTTTACAATCGCAAGACCTAAGCCCGAGCCGCCTGCGCTTCTTGTGTGGGATTCGTCGCCTCTGTAAAAGCGTTCAAACACATGCGGAAGCGTTTCGCTTGAAAATCCCGGACCGTTGTCGGCGATTCTGATTTTTATGAAGCCGTCCTCGCTGAAAGAAGAAAGAGAAATCCGCGCGTTTCCGCCTGCAAATTTCACGCTGTTCGAGACAATTATTGTGCACGCCTCGTACAGAAGCGGCTCGTCAGCGAACACATAAGGCTCGTTTATATGAATCTCAAAACCAAGTCCGTCCGCCCAGGATTTTGTGTTTTCCGCGACACGGCAGAAAACCGACGAAATGTCAATCTGGCTTTTGCTGATTTTCAGACGGCCGCTTTCCATCCGTGAAATCATAAGAAGATTCTGGATTATATCGACCATCGAATTCGCTTCGGCGATAAGCGAATCAAGAGATTTTTCAAGCTGAGCCGAATCGTCTTTTCCCCAGCGTTTTATCAGATTCGCGTGGCCTAAAATAACTGAAAGCGGAGTCCAAAGCTCGTGCGAGACATCGGAAGTGAACTGTTTTTCGCGTCTCAAATCCTGCTGAAGCCTTGAAATCAAATCATTGAAAGTCTGCGCGAGCGTGTCAAATTCATCTCCGCGGTTTGTGACAGGCAGGCGGCTTTCAAGGTCCGTGCCGCTTATCTGCCTTGCTGTCTCAGTCATGTCGCGCACGCTTTTCATGACGCGCTTTGCAATCAGAAACGCGGCGAAATACGAAAGCAGAAGAAGAGGCGGAAGCGAGGCGAGCATTATTCCGGGCAGATCAATGACAAGAAGAAGAGACTCGTCTGTGTCGATGTTCAGCGCGGTTTCAATAATAAAACCGACGCCAAGACTTTCAGAATCCGCCGCATGATTTCCAAAATCCGACGTGTAATAAAGGATATTCAAATCTCCGTCGCTGAAATAATTTTCCTCGTGATAGCGCGCCGCGCGTTTTTCTGTCACAGGAAGAAGAGGAAGAAAAGGGTCGTTTGTGGAAAACACATTTCCGTCCGGACTGTAGATTGTGTAAGTCATATAATACGGAAGCTCCGCGTTTTCAGCGTTTCTGAAATCATAAGAATTTCTTCCGTCCGAAACTTTCACAGAATCGTAAAGAACATTTGCCGCGTTTACAAGCTCCCGGTTCTGTCGGCTTCGAATCCTAAAACGGAGCAGAAATATTATGCTCAGGGAAAAAGCGGCTATGAAAGCGGAAAGAAGAATTGAAAAACGGAACGCAAGAATTTTCACAGCCTGCGCGCGGAGTTTATGTCTCATCGGAATTTTCCCTCATTACATAGCCAGTTCCTCTGACAGTTGAAATATATTCTTCGTTCGCCTGCTCATCGATTTTAGAACGCAGATAACGGACGTAAACATCGACCGAATTTTCATCGATGTAATGGTTTCTTCCCCAGACAGAATCGATTATCTCATTCCGGCTCAGGACAACATTTTTGTGCTCAAGCAAGGTTTTCAGAAGAAGATATTCTGTCTTGGAAAGCTCGATTTTCTCTTTGTTCAGCGTGACTTCCATTGAAGAAGGAACAAGCGTAAGAGAGCGGAAACGGAGCGGATTTGCCGCCGAAGACGAGGAATCTTTTCTTCTCATGACCGCCCTCATCCTTGCGAAAAGCTCATCGATTTCAAAAGGCTTTGCAAGATAATCGTCCGCGCCCGCGTCAAGTCCTGTGACTTTGTCAGGAGTTTCTCTTCTGGCTGTAATCATAATGACAGGAACTCCTGAAGATTTTCTTATCCTCCGCAGAACCTCAAGTCCGTTCAGGTTCGGAAGCATAATGTCCAGAAGAACAATGTCGAATTCGCTTTTTTCAAAAAACTCAAGCGCGCTCCGTCCGTCGCCAGCGTGGACAACATCAAAGCCCTCGTGCTTCAGTTCAAGGACAAGAAAATCCGAGATTCCTTTGTCGTCCTCAACAAGCAGAACTTTTTCCATCAGTCGTCCTCCTCTCTCAAGATGAACCAGATTCCGTCGCCGCGGCGGTAAAGATGATATTCATATTCGCAGTCCAGATAAAGGTCGTCAAACACAGATTCCTGGAGCGGAACATTGCTGAAGCTTTTTATGTCGCCAAGAGAAAGCGTGAAAAACCTGTCTGAAGAATAATAATTTTCAAGCAAGTGATAAGGAAATTCGATTTCAAACTTGTTTCCTTTTTTGCTGAATGAAATTTTTGAACGATCCGGAATCGCTTTTCCGTTCAGAAGAATTTTTCCCGGGCTGACAGTGCGCGGATTCAGCTGGGAACTGAATTTGACTTCAATCTTTACTTTTGTTCCGTCATCTTCCTCAAACTCGATTTTTGTCACATAAAATTCAGAGCGTGAAGAAAGCATTCTCATTCCGCGGTAATGCATCATTTGTCCGGGATTTTGTCCGCTGTCCGGAAAACCGTCCAGGGAATCACGGGTTTCGTTTTTACCCGGAGAATGTCTGTTTTCATGCGGAGAATTTTTATGCGCGGGATTTTCATTCATCGCATTCTCATGATGCGGCGGAACGCGTTTTCCGGGCGGAACAGGCTGGGAAAACAAAGGAAAATTAAAAATTAAAAACAGGAATGCCGGCGCAAAAAACGCGGCTGATTTTTTTCGTTTCATCGCTTAATATGATACACTATTTTCATGCGTTTATACAAAATTTCCACGGCTTCTGCGTTGTAATAGTCTTTAATTAAAAAAGACGGCTTTTGGCCGTGCCGCATTTTGCGAAAAGCCGCACGGATTCAAATCCGAATCAAAGTCTGACTCAAAATCCGTGCCGCGTTTTTTTACCAGCTTCTCTGATAAGCAGTTCCGCTTGCAACCTGCCCCGGAAGA
This sequence comes from uncultured Treponema sp., assembly GCA_964606655.1. Taxonomy (GTDB): domain Bacteria; phylum Spirochaetota; class Spirochaetia; order Treponematales; family Treponemataceae; genus Treponema_D. The sequence continues at coordinate 829 of CAZSHF010000038.1, read as the reverse complement.
TTTTCGCAAGAAAGCAGAAGCGCGCCGTTAGAATCAAACGAATAGTTTATCGTCCAGTTTTCAAAAAGTCGTTCTGTCGTCTTTCGCCTTGACGCGTTTGTGTAGTCCTTGACTTCCTTTTTCACAACATTGAATGTAATCTGATTCGCAGTCGCTGTCCAGAAGCCGTCCCATTCTGTCTCGCTCAGGTTTCCTTCGCGGAGCTTGATTTCCATGTCGCCGTCGCGGTCAAAGTCGATTTTGACAAAATAATTGTTGTCAAAATAAGTCCATTCTCCGGCAATCTGCATCTGCTCCTGCGTCATCAGCTGCCTTGGAAAATGCTCGCGAGGCTTAGGCCGATTTTCTCCATGCGCGAAAATCGGCAAAACCGAGAACGAGGCAAACGCCAAAGCCATCAGAGTGACAGCGGCCTTTTTGAAAGTTTTTCTGTTCATCATAGTGAACCTCCTGTAAAAAAGCCAAAACGGATGTTTTTATGATTTGTGTTTCGGCTTAAGATTTTAAGAACGGCTCTGAAAACTGAAGTTTCCGAGCCGACATTCTGTTGTTCTGATGAAAACTATACCGAGTTTTTTTACAGGAATAATGAAAAGAATATTTAAAACAAATTAAAAAATTTTAATCTGGGAGCGAGAATGAATTTGGAGACAGTGGATATGTCTTGTGATTTTTTCAAGATTGAATACAACAGAATAACACCCCAAATATCGACTTTTGTAAATTTGATAACCCAAATGCCGATTTTCTTTGCAGACAATAAAAAATGCACGTAGGCAAGGTTCCGATTTGAAAAACAATCTGCACAAGTGAGTACGGAAAACTTAAA
>CAZSHF010000037.1:0-24729 GCA_964606655.1 uncultured Treponema sp. | reverse complement strand
TTTCTAGTTGTCTTCGCTTAAAAAATAATACAGACATAATATTTTCTCGTGAAAAGGGGCGCGTTTCGGAAAAACGGAACGCGTCCTTTTTGCGTTTCAATAAAATTCATAAGCGGGGCGTTTTTTATGAATAATTCGAATCAAGAAGACATTTCAGAAAAAAGACTTTTGGAATTTATCAATGATGAAGAATTTATTGAGTTAGGCCGGCAGCTTTCTGCTTTCAATCCGTTTTCAGTCTTGAAGCTTGAAAATCACGAAATCAGACATTCAAACGTTTTGGCTTGGCTTTTTGACACAGGCGAATCTCATGGTCTTGGAAAAGTCTTTCTTGAACAGTTTTTGCTTCATCTTCCTGATGACACGTATGAAGAATTCAATAAAAGTCAGGAAAGCATTGCACTGGAAATTGCTTCTGATTTTGCACTTTCGTCTGAATGGAATGTCTCTGTAAGGCGCGAAGCCTATTTAAAGGGAAAAGAACGAATTGATATAGAAATAATCTGTGAAAACAATATCGAAAAAGAAAAAAAATTTGTGGTTCTAATCGAAAATAAAATCTATTCGACGCAAGGAAATAGACAATTAGAAGAATACCGTAAGTATTATGAAGAGAAAATAAAGAAAGAAAAACTGAATTTAAAAATCCTGTACGTGTATTTGACTTTGGACGAAGATGATATTCCAGACGACACAAATTATTTTCATTTTACCTATAAAACAATCCATAAAATTTTAGAAAACATCTTAAAAACACAGATTTTTTCAAAACAAAATGAAGATGCAGAGCACTTCATAAATTTCTACAAAAATATTTTGGAGGAAAAACTGAACATGAATACAAGAAAAGAAGAGCTTGCAGAAGAAATCTATAAAAAATACTACAGAGAAATTGATTTTATAACGGCACACGCAAGTTTTGATTCAAGCGACATTGCATTGGCGGGCGATGGGTTTATTGAAGAATTCAATAAAGAAAGCAAGGCTTTTCAGCTTGAAAGGCTCAACTGCACAAGCCGAAATTATTTCTTTACAGATTCAATCTTGAAAGATACAAGCGGCGGAAAAAAAACGGATTGGCGGAAAGGCGCTGTATGCGGATATTTTTTTGAAATTTGGGAAATCCAAGCCAGCGGCAAGAAAGAAAATGAAAACAAAGCGAAGCTTTATTTTCACGTAGAAGTCGGTCCGTTTGAAGAATCCGAAAGACGTGCAGAATTTCTGGATTTTATGGATAAAGATGGATTTGCCTTTAAAAAGCCAAAAGAAGATGGAGGAACATATACAAGAATTGCTTTGAAATCCAAAAAGACAGAAAAAGCAAAAATTATAGAAGATGTTTCTGACACAGATGCTCTAAAAAACGAAATGCGCACTTTATTTGAAAAGTCAAAAAACTTGATAGAAGCATTGCATAAAAGCCTTGGGGAATTCAATAAATCGTGAAACTGCATCCTTGCTATGCCTGATATAAATTAAATTTTCATAAAAGGAGTGAAAAATTATGAAAAACTTGATTAAAGCCATTCCGAATTCTTTTCGGAATTTAGTTGCCGCAATTCTAGCGACGAGTTTTATCCTTGCGTTTTTCGGCTGTAAACCTGAAGCTGAAACGGCTGGCACAACTGACACAAACGCGCCGGCGGAAGTGACAGGACTGAAAGCGACCGCACAGGATTCCGCTGTCTTGCTTACTTGGGCTGACCCGAGCGACGAGGATTTGTTCGGAATCGAAATCACTTATGCAGCGGAAGATTCAAGCTCAAGCCGCGCCGCGATTTCCGCGATGGAAAAGGAAAGCGTTTTTATTTCTCCCGGCACGCAGAAAGCGGTAATCAGCAGCCTTGAAAACGGCACTGAATACACATTCACGCTGAAGGCGATGGACACAAGCGGAAACAAAAGCGAAGGTGTAAAGACCTCTTCTGTAAAGCCGGTTTCAGTTGACGCAAGCGAGCCTTTGAAAATCACTCTTGAAGCAACGCCTAACAATGCTGTAAACGGCAAGACAAACACAAGCGTAACGGTAAATGCGACAGTCACAACTGCAAGCAAAGCGGTAAAGAATGTTGTCTATAAAAAAGACGGAAGCGAAGTTGCGGCAAAACTTCTTGAAGATGGTGATGCTGCAAAAGCGGAAGTCAGCGGAAGCGACAATAAAAAGTGGACATTTACTATTACTGCGAAAGACGAAAGTTCAAACGGAACTTACACAGTCGCCGCGATAGACGAAGCCGGACGCGAGGAAACCACACAGATTGAAATCAGCAGCTTTGACTTCACCGCGCCGGAAAGGGTAAAGGTCACGAGCGGAGCATATTCAGGTTCTATCATAATCTTGAACTGGACAGAACCGAGCGACAGCGACTTTGACCATGTGAAAATCACATACACATCAAACGACGGAACAGGCGACAGCGAAAAAAGCGAGCCTATTGAAGTAAAAAAAGGAACAGCAAACAAAACATTCAGCGGCATTGACGCTTCAAAGGCGTATTACACCTATTATCTTGTAAGCGTCGACGCTTTAGGAAATGAAAGCGGAGAGAGAGAACACAAAGTTTCTGTCAAGAATACTGTGAGCAATGTCCCTGATGGATTTGTGGAAGTTAAAGGCACGACCTTTGACGGCACAAAAACGCTTACGCCAGAATCAGGCGTGTTCATAAGCGGAAGAAGCCTTACGATAGGCGACTTGTATGTTTGCGACCACGAGGTTACGCAGGCGGAATACGAAACATACTGCAAGTACGGCAGTGGAAGGCCAGGAACAACTTACTTCGGAAAAGGCGAAAACTACCCTGCATATAATGTAAGCTGGTACGATGCAATAGTTTACTGCAATCTGCGTTCAATCGCGGAAGACTTAACTCCTGCGTACTCAATTGGAACAGAAACTGACCCTTCAAAATGGACAGACATTGTAACTGAATCATCAGGCGACACAACAAAATACTGCGGACCGTCATCAACAAACACCGCTTGGGATTCATTGACATACAACACAGACGCAGACGGCTACAGGCTTCCGACCGAAGCGGAATGGGAATACATCGCGCGCGGCGGCTCAGAATGGAAAACTTACACTTATTCAGGAAGCAACAATGTGGGCGATGTAGCCTGGTACAGTGGTAACAGCGGGGAAAAAACGCACGAGGTGAAGACAAAAACAGCGAACAGCCTTGGAATATACGACATGAACGGAAACGTGTCGGAATGGTGCTACGACTGGGATTCGTCTTCAATCGGAACAGATACTCCTGCGACCGGTGCCGCGTCCTCTGACATATCTTACCGCGTCTTACGCGGTGGCTCATGGGGCTACAATGCTGAGCGTGCGTCCGTTTCTAGCCGGGACAGCGGCGGCTACCCTGGAAGCCGCGACGGTGCTGGTTTCCGTGTTGTGCGCTCCAGTTCTAAATAAAAAAAATCTGCGGCTTTTAAAGAGCCGCCTAAGGGCGGCGGAAAAAAGCCGCAGAAAGTTTGGGGGTTGGCTAAAAAGAATGAAATGTGGTGGTTGCTTGCGCGCCCTTCGGGACGATAAACTCAACCGCCGATTTTTATTCTTATCAGACAGAATCCTATGACATTTTTGCGTTCCAGTTATGGACGGCATTGCAGTTTTTGCGTGTAGAAAAAATGTGTGAAAACAATAACGTTTATTGCTGCTCTCTTCCTGCCCGGTGCGGCCGACTTTGTTTTTGTTCTTCTTTTTAGTCGTTCATCAAGTTAGTTGTCCATCAAGCCTAAATAAAAATCCGCGAGTTTAAGAATTTTTTCCAGCGATTTTTCGTCGGTTGGAAGCGCGAACAGACTTCCGGCTCCTGTTTCTGGATTTTGGCGGACGATTTCTTTTTTGTGCATAATGTATGAATCAAGCTGCTGCAAAAACGCGGAAGTGAAGTTCGACGCGAGTTCACGCAGAAGCTCATTTTCCGGAAGCGAGATTTTTCCTTTTTCTGAAAAACCTTTCAGAAGAAGCAGAATTCCGCTTTTAATCTTGAAATATTCGCCGTCAATTATCTTTGCGATTTTTCCGTTGAAATATTGCTCGGAATGGACAAAACTGTAAATCTGGAAAATCGGCTCGGTTTCAAAAAGCTGGACATAACGCTTTAAGATTTTTCGGAAAGCCGCGTTTATTTCGTCTTCGTATATTTTTCCGTCTTTAAGAGAATCTTCCGGCACAAAATTCACTGAATCAAGATAAATCCGGCAGTAATCAACCGCAAAAAAATACATTTCCTCTTTGCTTGAAAAATGATTGTAAAGCGACGCTTTTTGAACTCCCAAAGAATGCGCGATGTCTTGAAGCGAAGTTGAGCCTGCGCTTTTGTCGAATGCAGAGAACAGAAACGAGTTTATGATGATTTCTTGCGAAAGCCGTCTTTTTGCCATTTTAAAATCCAGAAAATCCGATTCAAAATTATAATCCGAATGTAAAAATCCGACAATCCGTCCGGATTTGACAATCCGCACGGAAATCAGTTTTTAAGAGTATGTGGTCATTGAGGTTCTCGAAATCTGTATATGGTGGTTTCGATAAACTCAACCACCGCATTTCATTCTTTTTGGACAGCCCTGTACTGGTTTGCCATTGTAAATGACAAATTTGCGTTTTTTGTCAAACTAGTTTATACTTGTTAAACCAAATTGTAAAAATCAGGAGAAATTTTTATGGAACAGACTCTCCCAAAAATGTTGAAGAAAACCGCTGAGGATTTTCCGGAATTAGCGGCGCAGATGTCAAAAGATAAAGGCGGAGTTTTTCAGCCGATAAATTACCGGAAACTTTTTGACATTTCGCTTGATGTTGGCGCAGGACTTTTGGCAAACGGAATCAGACGCGGGGATTTAATCGGACTTATTTCAGACAACAGAAAAGAATGGCAGCAGATGTGTATGGGAATTATGGCGATTGGCGCGTCAGATGTTCCGCGCGGATGCGATGCGACAGTGAACGACCTTGAGATAATTCTTTCAACAACCGAATGTAGATTTGTCGTCGCGGAAAACACATCACAGACAAAAAAAATTCTTTCAATAAAAAACAAACTTCCTAAACTTGAAACGCTTATCACATTTGACGATGCCGACGAAGAGACTTTGGCGGAGGCAAAAAAACTTGATGTTTCTGTAAAGCCGTTTGAAGAGCTTTTGACAGAAGGCCGGACATTCAGAATCGAAAATCCGGATAAAGTCGAAGAAGAGCTTGAAAAAGGCCAGTGGGATGATTTGGCTTGCATTATTTTCACTTCGGGAACGACTGGAACTCCAAAAGGCGTTGAGTTGACTCACGGAAATTTTCTTACTCAGCTTGATGAGCTTCCGGAACGAATCATAATAAATCCTGGCGAAAGGGCGATTTGTGTTCTTCCTGTCTGGCACGTTTTTGAAAGGCTTTGTGAATATGTGATTATGATTCAGGCGGGAACAATCTGCTATTCAAAACCGGTCGGAAGCATTCTGCTTGCCGATATGCAGAAACTTAATCCGCACTTGATGCCGGCAGTTCCGCGGATTTTTGAAGCGGTTTACGACGGAATCACAAGAAAAATGCGTAAAACCGGCGGAATCGTTCTTGCAATGTTCAATTTCTTTGTGAAAGTCGCGATTATCCATTCAAGAATGTCAAGAAAAATGTTCAACAAGAATCCTTGCTTTACTCGGTATTACACAGTCGGCTGGTGGTTCTTGTTTTTGATTCCGTGGATTCTGCTTTGGCCTTTAAAAGGTTTGGGAAATCTTATTGTGTTCAGGAAAATCAAAGCGATGCTCGGAAAAAATTTCCGTGTCGGAATCGCCGGCGGCGGAGCATATCCTTCTTCAATCGACGAGTTTTTCTGGGCAATCGGAATAAATGTTGTCGAAGGCTACGGAATGACAGAAACTGCGCCGGTCATTTCAGTTCGTCCTATTTCAGATCCTGTTTTCGGAAATGTAGGCTCTCCGATTCGCGGAGTAAAAGCGCGCATTGTCGATACGGAAGACGGATTTGTTTTAAAGCGCGGACAGTTCGGTCTGATTCAGATAAAAGGCGGAACAGTTATGCGCGGTTATTACAAGCAGCCTGAACTGACTGCAAAAGTCATGACAGTTGACGGCTGGCTTGATACAGGCGACTTGGGAATGATGACAATCCACGATGAAATCGTGATAAAAGGCCGCAAAAAAGATACAATCGTTCTTCGCGGCGGAGAAAATGTCGAGCCTTTGCCGATTGAGCAGAGTTTAAACAAATCCCGTTATATAAAATCAGCGGTTGTTGTCGGTCAGGACCAGAAATTCCTTGGAGCCTTGATTCTTGTCGATGAAGAGGAAATCAAGAATTATGCGGCGGAAAACGGAATTCAGTACGACACTTACGAAAATCTTCTGAAATCCGAGGAAATCCAGACCTTATACGAATCTGAGATAAATGTTCTTGTCAGCCCGAAAACCGGATTCAAAACTTTTGAGCGGATAACCAAATTCGCTTTGATTACAAAGGATTTTGAAGTCGGCGTAGAGCTTTCGGCAAAACAGGAAATAATGCGCTACAGGCTTACAGAAATCTACAAAGAACAGATTAACAAAATTTTTGCGGAAGAAGATTAAGAAGAAGGGTTATTCTGTTTCAGCAAATATTTCGATAAAAAAACGGCTGTTAAGGAAGTTCAAATCTTTTTTACAGCCGTTTTTGTTTTTTACATGCTTGTGTAGCCGCCGTCAACCGGAAGAATTGCTCCAGTCACGTAGCTGGAAGCCGGACTTGAAAGGAAAATTGCCGCTGTGTCCAGTTCGCCTTCGTTTCCGTATCGGCTTAAAGGAATCATTGTTTTTGCGTTCTGCTGGAAAAAGTCTGAATCCAGAGTTTCTTTTGTGAGCGGCGAATAAAAATATCCAGGGCAAATTGCGTTTACATTAATGTTGTATTTTCCCCATTCAGAGGCAAGTCCGCGTGTAAGGTTTACAACTCCGCCTTTTGCCGCATGATAAGGCGAACAAGGCGCAATTTTATTTCCTACTAATCCGTACATTGAAGCGATATTTATAATTCGTCCATATTTTGCTGGAATCATCGCTTTTTTTGCGACTGCGCGCGCGACTTTGAAAGTTCCGCCCAAATCAACATTCAGTTCGCCGTTAAACTGTTCGTCTGTAATATCTTCCGCGGGAGCGACTGCGCCAGTTCCCGCGTTGTTTATAAGAATGTCAATTCGTCCAAAAGTTTTAACAACTTCATCGATTGCGGAGTTCACTTTTTCTGTGTCAGTTATGTCGCATTGAATCGCCAGCGTTTTCACTTTGTATGTTTCTGCAATTTCTTTTGCAACTGCATCAATCTTTTCTTTTCGCCGGGCAATTGCGACAATCGCAGCTCCTTGATTTGCAAGCGCTTTTGCCATTTGAACGCCAAGTCCTGTTGAACAGCCTGTCACAACTGCAACCTGACCAGATAAATCAAAATAATTTTTCATAAAAACCTCCAGATTATTTTATTCGTGTCTTTAAATAAAATAACGAATCTCTATGAAGAATTAAATGTCGCTGCCGCAAAAAAAAATCTCATTAAATCATTATTTCTGTCGCGCCGGATTTTTTGTCTTTGGGAAGAATGTCTGCGCTCTTTTTTATGGAGATTCTTATTTTGTCGCCGCTTTCAAGTTTTTTACCGGAGCGATTTATTACAAGCGCCAGACCTTTTGGACTGCAAGCGTAATATCCAAAACCTTTTTCAGGAATCCGGATTGCGTCGCTTGCAATCCGCAGAGTCATTTCATTTTCGCCGGCGATTTTGTCATTTTCCGGCATCGGACAATTATTGAAGTTTCCTGTGTTTTTTTCGGAACGGCGATTGCTTTCTGTTCTTGGCGTTTTGTCATTGTTTTCTGTTTTCTTTGCGAACATAAAACTGATTACGGCTCGTTCTTTTGGAAGCCCGGAATCTTTTGAAAGCTTTAAAAGCCGTTGCGGAGCGTTTTCCGTTGCAAAGTCAAAGTTGCACCATTTTGCGCTTCCGCCGTAACGCGCGTGAAATCCGCTCATTGCACATCTTGAATGATGAGGACAAGGAGAAACGATTTCAAAATTTTTGCGGATAAACTGATTCCGCATAAGACTTATAAAATGCGCTGAAACTGGCATTCCCGGTTCGGCGATAAAAACCGAAGGATTTTCAGATGCGTAATCCAAAAGCTGCTTGATTTGCAGATTCGCGACATCTTCCGGATTCTGAGTCAGGTTCTGGCTCAGTTCGTTGTACATATTCGCGCACGAAATGAACGAAACTTTGTTTTTCAGCGAAGTTCCGTTTCCGCCTTTTACACGGATTATATTCCAATGCGGCGGAACATCCTTGTTTTTCGGCGGGGTTTTTGCCGCGACGGAAAGATAAATGTCTTCTCCCAAAGACATTGTCGCTGCCGACAAATCAAGGCAATACCAGGTAAGTTTTTTTTCACGGAGTTCAGGACGGCTTAGCCAAAGCGCGGTCACGACAGTCAAAGGTCCGCTTCCAAGGTCAAGGCAAAAATCTCCGTCATTCAGATTGAACGCGTTCTGCGGAAGATTTGAAAAAACTCGCGTGAACCGAACTAGATTCCACCAAGTGAAATACCGGACGTAAGCGGAAAGCTCTTCGTTCGCGTTCATATAACCGACGCGTCGGCTTCCACGTTTGTCTGTAAGCTGGTGTGAAAGATTTCGGATGTCTTTTGGAAGCTGGACAAACTGGCGGCTGTTCAAAGGACGGATTCCCTGGACAATGTTGTCGAAATTTTCAAGAATGTTCCGGCTTTCTTTTGTCAGTTTTGTGAATTCAAACATTTTTTCGATTGAAACGATTTCCGCGTCTTTTTCAAACACGTTTTTTTCAGAATGTTCAGAATGTGTCTTTTCCGAGCGAGATTTTTCTGAATGCCGATTTTCAGGATTAAAATCTTTTTTGGAATATTCCGATTTCTGCTCGAGATCCGTTCCGCCTTTTCGTTCAGAATTAAAATCTTTTCCGAAATTCTGCTCTGAATCCAATCCGCGCTTTATTCCGCGTCTTTTTTCGTCAAAATATTTGTCGCGCTCTTTGTTGAATTTTCTTCTGTCGCTTTTCGCTTTGTTTACCGCTTTTTCAGCAGAGGATTTTTTGTAGAATTTTTCGTAGTAATTTTCAGCCATAATTTCAGTTTTTCATCAATGTTTTGTTTTTTTTATCTGTCTTCCCATTTTTTCCGGCTCGCTTTCATTTCGAACTGAACAGGAATTTTGTCGAATCCTAAATCTTCGCGTACGCGGTTTTTAAGATAAGTCATATAAGTTTCAGGAACAACTTCTGGTCGCGTCGCAAAAATCAGGAAAACAACAGGATTTGAAGATTTTTGTGTAATATAACGGATTTTAAAATGCGCGGTTTTGCTTGCTGGCGGCGGATATTTGAAAAGCCAGTCTTTCAGCGCAAGATTCAATGCGGAAGTTTCAACTTTGTGTGTAAGCTGGCTGTAGATTTCAATCGCTTCGTTTAAAAGTTCCTTGATTCCTTTTCCTTCCAAAGCGGAAAGAGTTACAATCGGGGCGTATTCCATTTGTCCGAACATTATGTTTATCCATTCTTTCGCTTTTTTTATCGCTTTTTTATCTTGATTTTCCTGCAAATCCCATTTATTCAAAACGAAAATAATTCCGCGTCCGCGTTCATAAGCAAGATTGCAGATTTTCTTGTCCTGCTCAGAAAGTCCTTCTTTTGAATCAATCATCAGAAAGACAACGTCGCAGCGGTCAAGAGTTTTTATCGCGCGGTTTACAGAATAATATTCAACATTTTCGCGGACTTTTGCTTTGCGACGAATTCCAGCCGTGTCGAGAACTTCAAAATTTCGTCCGCCGTAGGAAAATTTTCCTTCAACTGTGTCGCGCGTTGTTCCTGCATAATCGCTTACAATCGAAAGGTTTGAATGTGTAAGCCGATTTGTAAGCGTTGATTTTCCTGTGTTTGGTTTTCCAACGATTGCGATTCGGATTGGAATTTCTTCTGCGGAAATTTCGCGGACATTTGAAAAGTCGCATTTTTCAATAATTCTGTTTTGAAGTTGTGAAATGTTGTCGCCATGTTCTGCTGAAATAAAGAAAAGTTCTTTAAATCCGAATTTTGCATAATTCCAAGCGACATGTTCGTTTTTTCCGCCTTCGGTTTTGTTTACAGCGGCAATAACTTTGTTCCAATAAGGACGAAGTTTCGCAATGAATTCTTCGTCTTCGCTTGTGATTTGGCTTGCTTCCAAAAGCAAAACGATAATGTCCGCTTTTTCAATCATTTCAAGCGAACGTTCAACAACAAGTTCGTCAAGAACCGCTTCCATTGTTCCTGCTTTTCGCTGAAGTTTATAACCGCCTGTATCAACAAGATGAATTGGTTTTCCATTCAGAATCGCAGTTCCTTCAACTGGATCTCGAGTAACGCCCGGAGTTGGATCAACTATTGCAAGCCGTCTTTGCATAAATCGATTGAAAAGCGTGGATTTTCCGACATTTGGTCGTCCTGCAAGAACTACAAGCGGAAGCCCTTCGTAATGTTTTAAAGCCATTCCATTGAATCGTTCTTCGGCGTTTTCGTTTTCGTCAATATTTTCGTCATTTTCAGAATCGATTTCTTGATTATCTTCTGTATTTTGCGATGCGGAATTCAGAAGTTCTTTCTGGAGTTTTTCTTCTTCCGAAATCGGTTTTGGTTTTGAAAAATCTGGTTTTCGTTTTTTGCTGGACATATTTTTTGCTTTCCTAAAGTTTCTATAATCTGTTCAATCGTTTTGAAGAAATCGCCTTCAGTTCATCTACTGTAAACTGAGAAAGAAGTTTTTTCGCCTTTAAAATAAGTTTCGGGCTCATGCTTAAAGACCTGATTCCCATTCCGCCGAGAACCAGAATGCTGTCGTGCCGTCCTGCCATTTCTCCGCAGACTGAAAGCGGAATGTTTTCTTTTTTCGCGTTTGTGATTGTCATCTGAATCAGCCGAAGAACAGCAAGATTGAATTCATCGTAAAGTCCGTTTATGCTGCAGTTTTCGCGGTCGACGCCAAGCGTGTATTGAGTCAAATCGTTTGTTCCAAGGCTGAAGAAATCGCAGATTTTTGCAAGACAATCTGAAGTTATCGCGGCGGCGGCAGTTTCAACCATGATTCCGACAGGAACATTCTCATTGAAATTTATTCCGTCGGATTTCAGTTCGTCGCGCACCTGGTTTATGATTTCACGGCATTTTTCAACTTGCTCAGTTGAAGTGATAAGCGGAAGCATGATTCTCAGATTTCCGTAAACGCTTGCTCTGTACAGTGCCCTGAGCTGGGTTTTAAAAACCTGAGGATAAGCAAGGCTTAAACGAACCGCTCTCATTCCCATAAGCGGATTTTTTTCACAGAGATTTGGAATGTCAACGGAATTGATTAATTTGTCTCCGCCTGCATCAAGCGTTCTGATTGTGACAGGTTTGTCTTTCATGATTTGCAGGACTTTTTTGTACGCTTCAAACTGTTCTTCTTCATTGAACGAACGCGCGGCGGAATGATGGGAAGTGTCGATTTTTGACATATACAAAAATTCTGTCCGGAAAAGCCCGATTCCGTCCGCGCCTTGATTCAAGGCAATTTCCGCTTCTTCCGGCGAGCCGATATTCGCAAAAACTTTGAAAAGCTCGCCTTCTTTTGTAACGGCAGGTTTGTCGCGGTATTCTTTTAAATTTTCTTCCTCGCGGATATTGTCCGCGATTTTCTGACGGTATTCATCGAGCGTTTCTGTGTCAGGTTCAGCAAGAATTTCAGCGGAATCTGTGTCGATTATCACAGTCTGTCCGTTCTTGATTTTCTTTTTTATGCTTGCCTCGTGGATTCCGACAAGAGTTGGAATTCCGTAGTTCCGTGCAAGAATCACAACGTGGCTTGAAATTCCGCCTTCTGTCAACGCGAGCCCAGCGATTTTTCGTTTTGAAAGAATGATTGTGTCAGTCGGGCTTAAAGTTCTCGCGATTATAACACTTCCGTCGGGAACAAGATTTATGTCGAACGGATTTATTCCAAGCATTTCGTTTAAAACCCTGCTGAAAATGTCAGTGATGTCCTGGGCGCGTTCGGCAAGATATTCGTTTCCCGCGTTTCTTAAACGTGAAGCGTATTCTTCGGCTTTGTATTCAATTGTGTATTCGATGTTGTAAAGAGTTTTTTGGTATTCGTCTTTGACTTCCTGAAGAAAAACAGGATCGGAAAGCATTAAAATGTACGCTTCAAAGATTTCCCGCTGGACTGAGTTTTCTTTTATTTTTGGAAGTTTTGAAAGTTTTTCTGAAATATCCGCTGAAATAATCGCTTTTGCATTTTCAAACCGTTTCCATCCTTTTTCAAGGTCTTTTTCAAGGATTTTGTTCTGGGGAATCAATCGTTTTACAGGCTCAGGAACAAGGAACGCAGAGCCGATTCCGATTCCGTCCGCCGCAGAAATGCCAAGAAATACTTCCATATAGAAAAAATTATAACAAAATAAGCCGATTATCACAAATGAATTTGAAGAACTTGAAAATTGTAGTAAAAATTCCGAAGTGTTGTTATAATTTCCGCAAACAAATCAGGAGGATTTATGACACGAGAAGACGAAATCGCGGCGAAAGCAAAACGCGCTTCCACTTTAAAGTCTCTTAACCTAAAAAAGAAACTCAGGCTGAATCAATTGAAGGAAGAATATCAGGCTCAGGTAAGAAATATTAATATTCAGTTTGCGGAAGACCCGGAACGCCTCAAAGCGAAATATGCCGCCGACGATTATGCGAAAAACGAAAAAGCGAAGGCAAGAGCCGCAAAACGAATCGAAAAAGAACAGAAACGAATGGAAATCGAAAATAAAATCCGTCCGTTCTCTTTGAGCGAAGAGATTTTCAGTTCGGTTGTCCAGGGAATCGGAGCGGCTCTTTTTATCGCCGCGACCGCGCTTTTAGATGTTCTTGCGATTGAAAAAGTTCCTGCGTCTTACAACGCGACAAATGTTTATTTCATTCTTTACACTTTGTTCGGCGTTTCAATGATTCTGAATTATGTGATGTCGACTTTGTATCACGGATTGCCGGAAGCGGCGAAAGAACCTTTCCGTCGTCTTTGCAGAATCGCGATATATTTTGTAATCGCTTCGGCTTTTACGATTTATTCGTTTACTGGAGTAAAAGGCGGAAGCGTAAGTCCGATTTTCGGAATCGTTCTTAATTCGATTGTCGCGGCGATTTGTGTTGTCGGAATTTTTATTACTGCAATCGGCGGAAAGCGTTTTGAAATCGTGAACATTGTTTTCTTTTCGGTTTTGGGTTGGTCCGGACTGATTATTTTTGCCCAGCTTTTCCATGTTATTTCAACAGCAAGTTTTTCAACTTTGATTATAAGCGGCGTGATTTTCACTTTGGGCTTGGTTTTCACAAGCATCAGGAAAATTAAATTCATGCACGCAATCGGAAATCTTGTGATTCTCTGCGGAAGCGTTCTTCTGTTTTTCTCGTTCTTCTTTATGTTCTAAAAAATTCAAGATGTTCTAAAGAATCTTCTGCTGAAATATGAAATAAAAAACCGCGACAAAATCGCTGTTAAAATTGAAAAAAGAATCTGTTTATATGCTTGAATCTTCCTTGTATTCAGGCATATATTTTTTTTCAAACGCCTGAATCGGAATCGGTGCGTCGTAATAAAATCCTTGGAACAAATCGCAGCCGATGTCCGCAAGATAATCCCGCTGTTCTTTCTTTTCAACGCCTTCGCAGACAACAGGCATTTTCAGCTCCTTGGAAAGAATCACAATGCTTTTCAGAATCGCCATCGAGCGTTCTTTGTTTAAAGTTTCACGCAAAAATCCCATGTCGATTTTTATAACATCAAAACAGAAATCCTTGAGCATATTGAACGATGAATAGCCGCTTCCAAAATCGTCCATTTCAACCAGAAATCCGTAACGGCGAAGATTGTCGATAAGTTCAATCTGCGCTTTCGCGTTCATCATAATTGCGGTTTCAGTTATTTCAAGATGAAGATTTTTCGGGCTTATCTCGTACTTTTCAACAAGTTCAGTGAAGAACTCAAAAATGTCCAGCGCATAAACATCTTTCGGCGAAATGTTTACGGAAATGTACATATCCTCGCAGCCGGCATCTTTCCAGCTTTTAAGTTTTTTTGCGGCTTCTTCCCAGATGTATTTGTCCAGTTCTGTGATTATTCCGTTCTTTTCAAAAATCGGAATGAATTCGCCCGGACTTATAAGTCCGTCTTCAGGATGATACCAGCGAGCCAATGCCTCCGCGCCGAAACATTCTCCGTTTACGGTAATCTGCGGCTGAAGACAGAATCTGAACTGCTTTTCCTTTAATGCGTCTTTGAACTGCCCGATATATTTTTGCTCGTTCAAAACATTCGCGCGGATTTTTTCTGTGTAATACGCGATTTTTATGTTCGCGCTTCCTTTTACAGAATGAATCGCCATCAAAGCGCGGTCGCATATTATCGGAGCGGACATATTCACATCTTCAATTTCGTAAACTCCGATATGAAAGACGGCGGAATAAAATTTGTTTTCTTTTATGTGGGAAAGCTCTTCAAGCTGAGTTGTGAACAAATCCTCGATGAAATACTGCTTTTCCAGAAGAAGGGCAAATCGGTCGCTTCCGATTCTTCCGTAAATTTCAGTTGTCGTGACATTCTGGCGCAATGATTCCGCGATTCTTACAAGAAAATCGTCGCCTGCTTTTCGTCCGAACAAATCGTTTATAAGTTTGAAATGTTCGATGTCAAGACAAAGCATGACATACTGATTCAGCGGATTGAGTTTTATTGTCTGCTCGACTTTTTTATAGAAAGCCTCTTTGTTCAAAAGTCCGGTGAGTTTGTCGTGAGTTGAAAGATATTTCTGCTTCTGGTCTTTTTCAAGTTCTTTTGTCCTGTCGTGGATTTGGAAAAATGTTCCAAGAAACGAGCCTTTTTCGTCTTTCAGATTGTGAAACCAGATATTGAAGCTGAAAATTTTTCCGTCTTTTTCAATTTCCTGCGAAAATCTCTGGTCAGAATATAAAAAATTCGCTTCGGAAGGAACGTTTCGCGTTTCTTTCCAGACTTTAAAAGGTTTTTCCGGCTCAAGTCCTAGTTTCTTGTATTTTTCAAGGAATTTGTCAAAGGCTTTGTTCCTGAACGCATATTCGTTTTCTTCATTGAAAAAAATAATCGGGTCGTCAAGATTTTGAATAATCACATTCAAAAGCCGGTTTTCGAGCGTTTTTGGCGAATGGACAAAAGAAAAGTACGCCAGAGTTATACAGCCGAGCGAAAAAAAGATTATCGAAAAATCGGTCGCCGCGCCGGAAATCATATAAACCGTGTCGGAAATCAGAATTATCACAAAAATAATCAGAACCTGAACGTACTTTAGTCTGTAGATTTTCGGCGATTTGAAAATCTTGTAAAAAAGAACGGCGGCAATCAAGACGGAAACAAAATAATCCAGACAGATGTGAATGTGGTAAGCGATTAGGAAATTGACTTTCAAAGATTCTGAATCAATTGTGAATGCGTGATGAAAGAAAACATTTGCAAGCAAGGAGACTGAATCCAGAACCAGAAGAACGGCAAGAAGCCGCGCGTAAGATTTTGATGCCAGCTTTGAATATTTGCATACAAATTCAAGAAGAAAATAAAGAATCCAGTTAAGGCTCAGATAAAAAACTGAATTGGAAAGCGAAAGCGCAAGAGGATTTTTTACAAAAAGAATCAGGCAATTTGCAAGGACGGCAGGAATTGACCAGCAGATGCTGGAAACAAGAGAACTTTTGTAGACTTTTTTGCTTCTGGAAATCTTAACCAAACAAAGCAGATTGACTACGATTGTAGCCAAGAAAGCCAGAAGAAATTCAATTTTCACCAACATAAACAACCGATGACTTTTTTTACTCTCTGCGGTTCTCTCTACAAAATATTTTAATCCCTGATTTGAAATTTCTCAACAAAATAAAAATGTCGGGTTTGTTGCGCCGGATTTTCCGCGGTTTTCGGGCTGGTGAACACGCAGTTAATTTTTCTGTGCCAGCGTTGCTTTGAACGAGATTTTTCTTGGCGTTGGAATGCCTTCAAATTTTACGACAAAGAATTTTTTGATTTCGTCGATTTCCAAGATTTCGCCGTTTCCAAAAATTGCGTGTTTTACTTTGTCGCCTATTTTTATTTCCGCACGATTTTCGACTTCTTCAATTGTCTTGTTGTTTTGCAGAATGTATTTTTCGGTTCGTTTGATAAGTTCTTCGTCTGGTTGATTTGGAAAAATGAGCAAATCTTTTTTGATGTCTAAAATAAATCGCGAAGGATAAAGCGGACTTCCATTTAAATTTATTCCTTCGCGTTCGGAAATAAAAAGTTTTTCTTTTGCTCGCGTGATTGCAACAAAACAAAGTCTGCGTTCTTCTTCCATTTCGGCTTCGGATTTTATTTTTCGCGACGGAAAAATGCCTTCGTTCATTCCGCAAAGAAAAACATTTTTGAATTCAAGGCCTTTTGCCGCGTGTACTGTCATCAGTTTTACTTTGTTAGGTTTTTCGGCTGTATCAAGGTTTGAAAAAAGAGCAACGTGCGAAAGATAATGTTCAAGAGTCGCTTCTTCGCCACAATTTACTTCGTATTCAAAAATCGACTGCTTTAATTCTGCAAGATTGTCGAGCCGTTCTTGGCTTCCTTCTGTTCGCAATGCCTTTTCGTAACCAGAACCATCAATAATTTTTGCAATGAGTTCTGAAATCTGCATATTTTTGTAGTTTTTTGAATAATATTCGATAAGTTTTATAAAGTTGTTCGCTTTTGTTCCTCTGAAGATTTCGTTTTCCTGATTTTTTAAAAGCGCGTCATAAAGCGAACAATTATTTTTTTCTGCAAAAGTTTTAAGAAACTCGATTCTGCGTTCACCTAAATTTCGCTTTGGAACGTTGCAAACTCGCAAAAAAGATAAATCATCTTTGTAGCAAATCATTCTTAAATACGAAAGCGCATCTTTTATTTCTGCACGGTCGTAAAACTGAATTCCGCTGTAAATTGTGTAAGGAATTTTTTGGTGATTCAGTTCGTCTTCAATTGTGCGAGTAACATAATGCGCACGATACAAAATGCAAATATCGCTGAAGTTTGTTTTTTCATTGCACATTTTCTTTATCTCGCTGCAAATCCATTTTGCCTCGTCGTCTGCATTTTGCGAAAAATAACAAAGCGGTTTTGAAGTTGTCGAATTCACCGCGTTTTTCATCGGAATCAAATCTTTTTTGATTCGCATTTTGTTTTTTGAAATCAGCGAATTAGCGACATCAAGAATCTCTTTTGTTGAACGATAATTTTCCATCATCATTATTGTTTTTGTGCCAGGAAATTCTTTTTCAAAATCCAAAAGATATTTTCCATTTGCTCCGCGCCAAGTGTAAATCGTCTGGTCTGGGTCGCCAACAACGAAAAGATTTTTATGATAACCGCACAAAACTTTCATCAGTTCGTATTGAATAAAATCGATGTCCTGAAATTCATCAATCATTATGTATTCAAGCCGATTTTGCCATTTTTCGCGGATTTCTTGATTCGTTTGGAAAATGTAAAGCGTGAATTTCAATAAATCGTTGTAGTCGAGTGCAAAACATTTTTTTTCTTGGTAAAGATAACCGTAAAAAATTATGTCGCGTGCGTTTTTTGCGGAAAGATATTTTTCGTGAAGAACTTCAAGCGACATTTCAATCATATCCTTGTAATAATCAGGACGATTGAAGATTTTTTCCATTTCAATCATGTCGCGAGCCTGACCAAAAGTCATATCACGGAGCGTCAAATTTCGTTCGTCGTAAATGATTTGCAGCATTTGGTTTATGTCGCTGTTGTCGATTACAAGAAAACTTTTTGGATATTGAACAGCGTTGCTTTCTTCCTGCAAAACCGAAACGCAAAAACCGTGAAATGTGTTTATAAATCCTGTGTCGTTGTCGCCAGTTAAATTGTGAATTCTTGCACGCATTTCGGCTGCACTTTTGTTTGTAAACGTTACGCACAAAATGTTTTCAGGCAAAATTCCAATTTCGTTCACCAAATATGCAAACCGAGTTGCAAGCGCACGAGTTTTTCCAGAGCCAGCTCCAGCGATTACACGAACAAACCCTTCGGTTGTAGTAACCGCCTTTTTCTGAGATTCATTTAAGTTTGAAAGAAGATTTTGTTCATTTGACATTTCGGTAAATAATGTTATAGTAAACAAGACGCACTCGCAAGATTGAGTCTTGCCTCTGTATTTGGGAAAATGCCCGCCTACGTTTGACAATTACAAGGCGGGCTATTTTTTATTCGTCATCTTTCTTCATTCCCCTAAATGTCGATTTTTGTAAATTTGATAACCCAAATGCCGATTTTCTTTGCAAACAATAAGAAATGCACGTAGGCAAGGTTCCGATTTGAAAAACAATCTGCACAAGTGAGTACGGAAAACTTAAAAGTTGCAAACTATGCTTGTTTGGTGATTTCGATAAACTCAATCACCGTAATTTTTTTACGAACGCGGAAGCCGTTTTTCATAATCGGGTTCTTGGCGAGAGCGCATTCTTGCATGATTTATAAAAATCGACATTTGAGGATTATTTTTTTACGATTCCTTTACGCTTTTTCCGCTCAAATATTCTGTTTTAAGTTCCAAACATTGAACCGCTTTCAAATCTTTTTCTATTTCTTTTTGAAGATAACCTTCTGGCGCAGGAAATTGTTCGGTTAGTTTAGAAAGAATCTGCAATATTCGTTTTTCGTCAGTAACTTTATGAATGCGGCCAAACGCAATCACACTTTTTACGCGACAAAACCATTCGCCTTCATTTTTGCCTTCGTCTTGCAAAACGCAAATAGAAACTTTGTCGCATTTTTCAATCGCATCGATTTTGTGTCCGCTTCTGGCTCCGTGAAAGCAAAAACTTTCTGTTTCTTCATCGAACCAATAATTGATTGGAATTCCATAAGGATAATCGTCGTCGCCCAAAACTGAAAGAACAGCGCGATTCTGATTTTTAAGAATCTGAACACATTCTTCTTTAGAAAGTTCCTGCTTGAACCGCCGCATTTTTCTAAACATAAGCCGCTCCGAAAACTGAATAAATTGATTTTGCTTAGATTTTAGCATTTCCAAATTCGTTTGGCTATGTTACGTGATGTAATACACGGAAATCAGTTTTTGCAAAAATTATGGTGGTTGAGCCTGTCGAAACCACAAATTTAACAAGTTTTATTTGAGTTTAGGTCATTTCGAGAGCCTCAATGACCACACATATTCTTAAAAACTGATTTCCGTGGACGTAATGCGTGTTTTCGTGCGAACGTTCTGCGCGCAGTGAACTTATGCTGCAAAATCGATTACACTCTGAACAGATTTATTTCCTCGCTCACTTTGTCAATCGTGGTCTTTACTTGCGAGGAAATTTCGTTCAAGGCGGCACCTGTTTCATTGATTTTTGCCGCGCCGGACGACATTTCTGTCATGCTGTCTCTCATTATCGCGGTCGCTTCCTGAAGCCGTTTCACTTCCTCAAGAATCGCCTGGTTTCCTTGCTTCATTTCTGAAGAAGCGCCTTTCACTTCCAGCGAAGTGTTGTTCAGCGAAACGATGACTTCATTTATCTGCTGCGAGCCTTCGTTCTGTTCGGAAAGCGCGTTCTTGATTTGAGAAACCAATGCTTCTGTTGACTGAATTTCTTCCGCCGCCATCTTGAAAGTGTCGCTTGATTCGTTTGAGGAAGACACAACTTCGGAAATCAAATCTTTGATTCCGTTCAGCTGATTTCCGATTATTTTAGACTGATTTGTTGAAGTTTCAGAAAGTTTTCTGATTTCGTCCGCGACAACAGAAAATCCTTTTCCCGCATCTCCTGCGTGCGCGGCTTCAATCGCTGCGTTCATCGCAAGAAGATTTGTCTGTTCCGCAATCGATGAAATGACCGCGTTCGCTTCCTGAAGCATCGCGGATTGCTCCTCGATTTTTTCAATCTGTTCATTTACAATCTGCTGTTTTGCGTATCCGGCTTCTGACTGGCTTCTTAAATCCGCGAACGATTTTGACATTATTTCCACAGTGAGATTTATCGATGCGATATTGCTTATCATTTCTTCCATTGCCGCGGAAGCCTGGCTGATTCCGTCAGTCTGGTTTTCAATCATTCTGTTTAAGGATTCAATGTTTGACGCGATTTCGTTTACTGCGCCTGCCGTTTCCTCGACGCTTGAGCCTTGATTCAGAATCTGCGCCTGAAGGCTTTCGATGTTCGCTATAATCTGCGTGATTGAGCTTCCTGTGTTCTCCGCGCTCAAGGCAAGCGATTCGCCGTAGCCTTTTAAATCTTCGTTGGAGAATTTTATCTGTTTCACAATGCTCTGAAGTTTTTCAGTAAAACTGTTGAATCCGTTCACAAGATAACCGATTTCGTTTTCGGCTTTAAAATCGATTCGCCGTGTCAAATCCGCATTTCCCGACGCGATTGTTGTGATTGCGCCTTCAACGTGACGCAAAGTCTTTAAACTTCTCACCAGAATGAATCCAATCAGGACGAGAAGAAGGACAATTGTCATTGCGCTGGCGGCAATCATAAGATTCACAAAAAGATTTACCACGTCGTAAATCTGGGATTTTGGAACAGTAAGAGCCAGTCCCCAAGGCGTTTTTTCAACTCCGTGATAGATTATAAAATCCTTTTTCTCTTCGATTCCGTTGACCCAGGCATAACCTGATTTTCCGGCCGCGATTTCCCGAGCGACATCAGACATATCTTCAAATCCCGCGTCAAGTCCGGTTATGAAATTTTTGTTCATAACATATTCAGTGACAGGATGAGAAATCACTTCTCCGTCGCTTGCCAAAAGCCAGGCGTAACCTTTTTCTCCGATTTTCACCTGATTCAGCATTTTTTCAATGCTTTCGACGTTCACAATTCCGGCGATAAGTCCGACAGTTTTTCCGTTCTGGACAATTGATTTTGTCACATGAATCACAGGTTTTCCTGTTGTGGACGAAATCACAGGATCATCGATGTAAAAATCTTTTCCCTGCTCGAAAATCGCTTTGAAATACGGACGCTGTTTAATCTGCGTCGTTGTGTTTATGTCCGTGAACGCTTTTCCGCTTTCGTCACAGTAAATTATATAATCAAAAAGCTCGCTTCTGTTTTTTCCCTGGCTTCTCAGCCAATTTATGATTTCGTCATTGCTTCCTTTTTTCAGCGTGTCGCTGTTTGTGTAAAATTCCATCGCGCGGAAATAGCCTTCGACTTTGCTTTTTATATCTGAAGAATATGCGGTGACGATTTCAGAATAATTTCCGAGCGCGTCTTCGATTTCGATTTTGCCGACATTGATTGAAATGACTAAAGTCTGAATTGTTGTGCAGGCTAGAATCGCCGAAAAGACTCCGAAAAGAAGTTTTCTTACAAGACTTTTGCGTTTTGTTTTTTTCATAAAAAAATCCTTTTAAAATAAATAAACTGTCCAAAAGCGTCGCGGTGAAGCAAAACAAGATGAATGAACTTTTAAGACAGTTCTAGTTTTTAGATAATCTCTCGCCGAATTTTTTACAAACTTTTCTCCGAATTTTCAAAAACTTCTCTCTGAAAATCTCTCCTGAAGGCAAAATAATTTTTGGAATGAAAGACAGAAACTTCTTGGATTAATAAAATGTCGTTAGTTCGTGTCTTTAAGTGTAAAATTATGATACCACAAGAAAAGCAGATTGCAACTTTTTTTTAAAAATTCGAAAATGTTTTTCAAGGACAAATGCAAGGAAAATTATGAAAGCGATTTACAAGAATTCCGGGATTCTTGAAAAAGAAGCGAAAAGGCGGTTTTGTTTTCCTGAAAATGTGATGATGGAAAATGCGGCTGCGGCTTTGGAAACTGAAGTTGTTTCCCGGAATCCGGAAAGCGTTCTGGTTCTCTGCGGAAGCGGAAACAACGGAGGCGACGGCTATGCTCTTTCAAGGCGGATTTTCGGGCGAGTGAAAAACCTTCTGGTCGTTTCTTTCGGCGAACCTAAAACGGACGAAGCGATTTTACAGAAGAAAATGAGCCTTTCCGTCGGAGTGAAAATAATCGGCTCGGAAAGTTTTATAAAGTCGGATTTTTTTACAAAGCCAAATGAATTTGCGGCGGCGGAAATCGGTTCAGCCTTTGTGATTGTCGACTGCGTTTACGGAACAGGATTTCACGGCGAGCTTCCTGAAAATGTCGTCTCCGTTTTTGATTTTTGCAATAAACTTCATGGCTCTCAGAATGTTTTTAAGATTGCCTGCGATATTCCGAGCGGAATTGACTTTCGCGGAATCGTGCAGACTTTTTGCGGCGAAAACAAAATCGCTTTTTTGGCGGATGAGAATAAAACGCCTGAAAACAAAATCGCGTTCCGTGAAAACGGGAATAAAACTTCTGAAAGAAAAATTGCATTTATGGCGGACAAAACCGTCACAATGGGAGCGTTGAAATCCGCTCTTTTCAGCGACGAGGCAAAAGATTTTGCAGGAGAAATTAAAGTCGCGGATCTGGGAATTTCTCCGGCGGTTTTTGAATCCTGCGGAAATCCCGACGCGTTTCTGCTTGAAGAAAAAGACATAAAGCTTCCGGTTCGGACAAAAAAATCTGTCCACAAAGGAGATTTCGGACATTCTCTTCTGGTTTTAGGCGAAAAATGCGGAGCCGGAATCATTGCGGGAACGGCGGCTTTGCGTTTTGGGTCAGGACTTGTTTCGCTTCTGAAAACAGATTTGTCTTTCGATGATGAAAAGTTTTTTATGTCGCCTGAGCTTATGATTTCAGATGAAATTCCTAAAAAGACAAACGCGGTTCTGCTCGGAAGCGGACTTGGACGTTCTGGCAATCGTCATTCTGCTGAAATTGTGGAAAAAGTAATCGAAGATACGGTTGATTTTGTGATGAATATGAAAAATCCTGCCGCGGTTTTGGACGCGGATTTCTTTTACAGCAAAAATTTGAAGTCCGTTCTGAAAAAACTGAATGATTTGTCAGGCGCGCGGATAATTTTAACTCCGCATCCGAAAGAACTTTGTGAAATTTTAAATGCGTGCGGAATCGCTGCCGAAAACGGAAAAAAAATTGAGTTTCAGGCTCTTGTTTTGAATCGTTTTGAATACGCGGAACGTTTTTCTCAAGTTTTTCCGAACCTGACTTTGATTGCAAAAGGCGCAAACACATTTATTTTCAGCGAAGGAAAAGCGTTTGTATGCGACAAAGGAACTTCGGCTCTTGCAAAAGCAGGAAGCGGAGATGTTCTTTCGGGGCTTTGCCTTTCTTTGCTTTCTCAGAATTATTCTGCAAAAGACGCCGCAATAACTTCAGTTTTTATGCACGCGTCGGCAAGCAAACGCTTTGAATTCAATTTTGAATGTACGCCTTTCAGCCTGATTGAAAAACTGGATTAGCCCAAACGCCGGATTCCGCTGCAAACAACCAGGCTTTTTGCAATTTTGCGGAAATATGTGCAGAAAATATGTTCAAAAAACGGAAAACCTTTCAAACTTTTTCAAATTGCAAATATGTCCGGTAGAAAATGTGTTCAAAAGAAAAAATGCCAAAATGCGGAAACAATTCTCAAGTTTTTTGCAAATCACAAATATGTTTTCTGCAGCTCACAAATACGAATCGTAAATCTCGTGGTAATCGGAAAGCGTCGACGCGTGAACAGTTTTCGCTCTGAGTTCCGCGCCGCCTTCAATGCCTTTTGAATAAGCGCAGAATCTTTTCCGCATTTCAAGGCAAGCGTGTTCTTCGTTTGTGTTTTTCGCAAGCATTTCAAGTTCGCGGAACGCAGCTTCAAGCCGGGCTGATGCAGGAATTTCCTCGTAAAAACCTTGCGTCAAAAGCTGGATTGTTTTTTTGAATATAAAAGGATTTCCCATCGCTCCGCGGGCGAACATCACGGCGTCGCATTTTGTTTCGTAAATCATCCGTTTTGCGTCTTCTGGTTTGAATAAATCGCCGCTTCCGAAAACAGGAACTTTTCCGTCCACAAGTTCGACCAAATCCTTGAGTTTTTCCCAGTCGGAAAATCCGTCGTAGCCTTGCGCTTTTGTCCGCGGATGAAGAGTTATCGCTTTTGCTCCGTTTTCGATTGCGGCAAGAGCGGCTTCACGGTAAGTTATGTTTTTTGAATCCCAGCCGGAACGAATTTTCACTGTCACAGCCGCTTTGTCTTCCGCCGCATCTGCAACCGCTTTTACAATTTTGCCAAGCCGTTCCGGATCTCGTGTCAAAGCTGAACCTGCGTTTGTCTTCACAATTTTTGGAACTGGACAGCCGCAGTTTATGTCAATGCATTCGCAATGCGTTTTATCAAGCACGATTTTCGCCGCTTTCGCCATTGTTTCAGGTTCGCCGCCGAAAATCTGAACTGCATAAACATTTTCGTTTTCTGCGCGCGCCATAAGCTCTTCGGTTTTAAAGTTGCCTCGGACTAAAGCCTCCGCGGAAACCATTTCTGTATAAGTGAAAGACGCGCCTTGTTCTTTGCAGATTGAACGGTACGAGCGGTCGCTGTAGCCTGCAACAGGAGCAAGAAAAACATTTCCTTCAAGCTGCAGGTTTCCGATTTTTACAGGATGATAAAACATTCTTACCCCAAATGTCGAGTTTTATGAATAAATAGCCCAAATGTCGAGTTTCTTTGCAAACAATAAAAAATGCACGTAGGCAAGGTTCCGAT
>CAZSHF010000036.1:0-25046 GCA_964606655.1 uncultured Treponema sp. | reverse complement strand
TTTTTCACTTGAGCATAAGTATAAGTCAGAAAATTCCATAATGCAAGGAGTTTTGAAAAAAAAATTTGCGGTTTTGCAATGTGCCTTTGCACAAAATGCTGTGCGGGTTTGACCACTAACACTTCGCGACCAAAAACCTGTTTTTTTATTAAAGTTGGTTATAATGCGGAAGCCCTGATACGCGATTTATTTTGATTTACTTTTAACTTTATAGCGTTTATAATTGTACGTATGGCAGATACTTTAAATGATTCGGATTTTGAAAGATTCCGAAAAATTATCTATGATGAAAGCGGAATCACTTTTTCCGCGACAAACAGACCGATTCTTGACAGCCGAATAAAAGAGATTCTCCGTGAAAAAAAGATAGAAAACATATCGGATTACTACAATCTTATACTTAAAGACCACGAAGAATTGAAAAAGATGCTGGATTCTGTCACGACAAACCTGACCAGATTTTTCCGGAACCAGCCGCATTTTGATGCTCTTATAAACTATGTGATTCCCCATGTCCTTGAAGAAAAGAAAAAGACAGGAGACAAGACTGTCCGCGTCTGGAGCGCAGGATGTTCTACAGGCGAAGAGCCGTACACAATCGCGATGATTCTTAAAAAGATTCTTCCGTTCGGCTTCACTTATTCTGTCACAGCCTCGGATATTTCCTTGAAATCGCTTATGGTAGGACAGCGCGGATTTTATGCTGACAACAGGATTGACGGAGTTCCGCCTGATTATCTTGCTTCCAGCTTCACAAAAGTTGACGGCGGATATCAGATAAACAAAGACATAATGGATAAAGTCCGTTTTGACTACCATAATCTCCAGCATGAGCCTGGAATGAAAAATCTGGATGTTGTATTCTGCCGGAATGTCATGATTTATTTTGACGAGGCGGCTCAGCTTGTTGTCCTCAATAATTTCTGGAACGCGATGGCGAGCCATTCTTATCTTTTTATCGGGCATTCGGAATCGCTTTTCGGAATGAAGACAAGATTTGAATTCCTCAAGACAAACTGGGCTTGCCTTTACCAGAAGAATATTTAGAAGAATAAATTGTGAGGGTTGACATGATAGAAACTGAAACAAAATACGACAATTTGTCTGTCGCAATCTGCGATGATTCGGCTTTGATGCGGAATCTTGTTTCCAGAATAATCAGCGACACTCCGCAGATGGAAGTTGTCGCTAAGGCTTCGAACGGAAAAATGCTACTTGACCAGCTTGAAGGCGGTCTTAATCCCGATGTGATTATCCTTGACATTGAAATGCCTGTTATGACAGGAATTGAATTCCTGCGCGAAAGAAAGGCGCGTCATATCCGCACTCCTGTGATAATTCTTTCAAGCATCGCGACTCAGGGCGCGGCTGTCACAATGGAATGCCTTGAGCTTGGCGCGAGCGACTTCATCACAAAGCCGGGCGCGTCCACAACTGTTGAAATCGTAAATGTAAAGGAAGAGCTTATTGAAAAGCTTGCTTCTTACGGCGGAGTTTCAGGAAGGCGGAAAGGAAAACGCATTCCCCACACAGATTTTTATCTTCACGCGGTAAAAATGCAGGATGCGGAGAAATTTGTCGCAAAGCAGAAAGGCGAACAGATTCCTTTGGACAAGAACGCGTTTGAGACGCTGAAGCCTGTGTTCGCTTCTGCCCCTGAAAAAAAGCAGCCTCAGGTTGTGGAGCCTTTGCGTGACGGCGGAGCAATCAGGATTATCGCCCTTGGAATTTCAACCGGCGGACCGAACGCTCTTCGGGAAGTTTTTAAAATGCTTGACCCTCATCTTAAGCAGCCGATTCTTGTTGTCCAGCATATGCCGGCAGGATTCACTAAAGAGTTCGCGGAAAGCCTTAACAGAATCTGTCCGCTGGAAGTTGTCGAGGCGGAAGACGGAATGAAAATCGAGGACGCGCATATTTATATCGCTCCGGGAAATTATCATATCGCTGTTGAGCTTCGGGCGACAGGAAACATTATCCGCACGAACCAGGAGCCTTTGAGGAACGGACACAGGCCTTCCGCCGACGTGCTTTTTGAATCGGTCGCGAAAGTCTACAAAAACAACGCTTTGGGCGTGATTATGACAGGAATGGGACGCGACGGCGCGCAGGAGCTTGCGAACATGAGAAAGGAAGGCGCGTGGACTTTGGGGCAGGACGAAGAAACAAGCATTGTCTACGGAATGCCGAAAGTCGCATGGGAACTCGGAGGAGTCCAGAAGCAGGTCGCCCTTAAAGATATGGCGGACGCAATCAGCTCGATGGCTCGGAAACATCTGTAGACTTGAGAAAAATTTTAAAATGAACAAAGCTTTCCAGAATTTCATTCCGCTTTTTTTTCTTTCAGCGGCTTTTTTCTCCTCATGCTCGCTCCGTTACGGAATGAATATCCAGGACGAGAACAATGTTCCGGAATTCGTGTTCGGCGGCGTGAGCTTCAGCCGCTATGAGGACGGAGAAAAAACTCTTTCCCTTTCCGCTGAAAAACTTGAGCAGTACAAGGACGGAAAATCCATGTACGCGAAAAACCTGGATTTTTCTGTATACGATGAGAACGGCGGTGTAACCAATTCCGGGAAATGCGGTTATCTTGCTGCGGACACGGACGCGGAAAATTATGTCCTGTACGATGACATTGAAATCCGGAACGAAAAGGACAATCTGACTGTCCTGGCGGAAAGCCTGAAATGGAACGGCAGATCCGAGCAGCTTACAAGCGGGCGGAACGATACTGTCGTCCTGAAAAAAGGCGAGACTGTCCTTCAAGGCTCAGGATTTTCCGCAAGCGGAGTGAGCAAGCGTTTTTCTTTCACAGGAAATGTTTCAGGCGAGGCTGAAACTGATTCAGAAGAAGATGAGAATTTTTCCGGCGGAACTGAAAATGTTTCTGACGGTTCTGAAATCGGCGTTTCAGACGGAACTGGAACTGAAAGAGCGGAATAAAATCAGTTTTTTTTTAAGGATTAGACCCTGGCGATGAAAAAAAGTTTTAGATTCATCTTTGCGTTTTTGTTTTCTTTGAACGCAGTTTCTGTGTTTTCCGAAAAAATTTCGTTCTCCGCCAACAGCATGAGCGGAACAATCGGCGACAAATCCGACTCGACAACTTTGTCGGGCGAGGCTAGCGTCATCACAGAATCGATGGAGATTTACGCGGATTCAATCACTATGACAGGCGAAAACTACAGGTTCATCGAGGCTTTTGGAAACATAAAAGGCGTGAATCTGGAGTCCGAGCTTGAGTTCACCTGCGAGAAATTGAAGTACGACAGGGAAACCAAAGTCGCGGATTTAAGCGAGAAAGTCAGCCTTAAAGACACAAAGAACGATGTCGAGGCAAAAGCGGAGATGATTCAGTACAGCCAGGAAACCGATATTGCTGTCATGCAGATTGATATTGAGCTTAAGCAGAAAGACAATGTCTGCAACGGAGTCTACGCTGTTTACCGGAAAAAAGACCAGATGCTTGAGCTCAGCGGAAACGCTCAGATAAAGCAGGGAAGCGACACTTTCCGCGCCCAGGAAATCACGCTGAACATGGATTCGCAGGAGATAACTCTTGACGGACGCGTAAAAGGCTCGATTGTGGACGAAAGACAAAGCGGAGCCGAGAACATGGAGACTTCGGAAGAAACGCCAGCTGAAAATGTTTCCAGTGAAAATGCTTCCGGCGGAGATTCCGGAGAAAGCGCAGGCAGAACTGAAAACGGAAAAGACGAGGCATCTGGCGAAAAAGCGTTTCCGGCGGAAAACAGTTCTGAAAGCTCTGCTGATTTAAATAAAGACGGACAGGCAGAATAATGGAAAACGAAACGAACACAGATATTCACACTTTAAGGGTTTCAAGCCTTTACAAAAGTTTCGGACATAAAAAAGTCGTGCAGGGAATCGACTTTAAAATGCGCACAGGCGAGGTTCTGGGGCTTTTAGGACCGAACGGAGCCGGAAAAACCACGACGTTTTACATGATTGTAGGATTCTACAAGCCGACCGCAGGAGACATTTTCCTTGACGACAAGCAGATCACTCCGCTTCCGATGTACAAACGCGCCCGGCTCGGAATCTCTTACCTTCCGCAGGAGCCTTCTGTTTTCAAGAAACTTACTGTCGAGGAAAACATCTGGTCGATTCTTGAGACACGCCGCGATTTAAGCCGCGCGGAAAAAAAGCAGCGTCTTGAAGAGCTGATTGAAGAGTTCGCGATAGGAAGAATCAGAAAACAGTACGCATTCACGCTTTCGGGCGGAGAACGGCGCAGGACAGAAATCGCGCGTTCCCTTGCGATTGAGCCGAAATTTCTTCTTCTTGACGAGCCTTTTGCAGGAATCGACCCGATTGCAGTCGCCGATATAAAAGGAATGATCGGTCTTCTTGCAAAGCGCGGAATAGGAATTCTCATAACCGACCACAATGTCCGCGACACGCTTGAAATCACGGACAAGGCGATTATCGTAAGCACAGGCCAGATCGCGATTCAGGGGACAAAGCAGGAGATTCTGGATTCGGAACTTGCCCGCGAGGTTTATCTGGGAAAAGATTTTTCGATGTAGGATGCGAAAGGATTTCCGGATTCAGAACGGCAGGGAATTTTCGTTTACGCGTGTTCTTTTTTGTTTTTGTGAAAGCCTTGGTTCGGTCTGAATTATTCAAGGTAAACGAATTCTGAAAAATATATTTCCTTGATTTTGCTGAGCGACAGGATTTCGTTTATTCCTGAAAGAAGCTCGTCCTTGATTTTCCGTTCGCCTTTTTTTCTAAGTTCGGAATATGTGTTCTCCGAAAAGTAAACCACGATTTTCGCTCTTATTTGCGGAGATTTGCGCGAAAGCTCCTCGAAAAAATCCGTGTCGCCGTAAGTGTACGAAAACCAGGGCGTTACCACAACAGAAACTCCGTTGGGATATTTTTCCTCGGCGGAAGTCACAGCGCGGATC
Source organism: uncultured Treponema sp. (assembly GCA_964606655.1). Classification (GTDB taxonomy): domain Bacteria; phylum Spirochaetota; class Spirochaetia; order Treponematales; family Treponemataceae; genus Treponema_D. Next base: position 20,112 of record CAZSHF010000036.1, on the reverse strand, counting down.
CGCTCGATTCCAGTGAAAGAAGAAACTTTTCCGCCGTCTTTATGGCTGCGCTCGACTTGCTCCGGGCTTGGATCTGATTCCCGAAGGTTTTTTCCCGGCTCGGCTTTTTTTGCGGCGAACACATAAACCGTCGAGACTGCAAAGATTATGGCGATAAAGCAAAGGACTGAAAAAAGTATTCTGTTCAGCGAAAGGTTCAGGTTTTTCATAAAATGCGTTTTCTCCTTGTTTTTCTCCTTCGTCTAAGTGTTTTTATTGTCTTTTAGGATTCTTTCCGGATGAATTTTTCAAAGCGTTTTTCAAGTGGTTCGGGAATCCTGCATTTTATCACGACTTTGTCGCTGAGCCATTCTTCGCTTGAGATTATTCCTTGTTTTCTGATTGCCTGGATTTCATCTGCGATTTTTTCGCGGAATCCGGAAGAGTCTTGCTCAGAAGATTCAAAATACGAAAAAGGAATGCTGTAAGTCCTGATTTTTCCGAGAAGTTTTTCGGAGATTTTTTCAGAAAGAGTTTCAAATCCGAATCCTGTTTTCGCGCTCACAAAAACGCCTTCTGGAAACATAAGGGAAAGCTCGCTTGTTCGGATTTTGTCGTCTTTCCGCAAGTCGTATTTGTTCAGAACGACAATAAATTCTTTTCCGTCCGCATTGATTTCCTCAAGGACTTTTCTTACGGTTTTATACTGGAAGACAAAATCATCGTCGTCCGCGTCAATCACAACAAGAAGAAGAGAAGCGTCCCGGGCAGCTGAAAGCGTGGACCTGAACGCGTCTATAAGCGAATGGGGAAGATTTGAAATGAATCCGACAGTGTCTGTAAGAAGAATTCCGTTTCCGTCTTTTAGATTAAGTTTCCGTGTGAGCGGATCAAGCGTCGCGAAAAGCTTGTCTTCCACAAAAGAATCCGCGCCTGTGAGCGCGTTCAGAAGGCTTGATTTTCCCGCGTTTGTGTATCCGACAAAAACGCATTCGGGAACAGGAACAGAGCCTCTTTTTTTTCTCTGCGTGTTTCTTGTCCGCGCGACTTTTTCAAGCTCTTTTTTTGTCTGGCTTATTTTTTCACGGACAGAACGCTGGTCAAGCTCAAGCTGCGTTTCGCCTGAGCCTTTCGAGCCGTAGTTTCCGCCTCTTTGACGCGACATTTCTCCGTATGAATGCTGAAGCCGCGGAAGGGAATATGTAAGACGCGCAAGCTCGACCTGAAGAGCCGCTTCTTTTGTCCGCGCGCGGGCGGCGAAAATCCGGATTATAACTTCCTGCCTGTCAAAGCACGGAAGACCTGAAAGTTTTTCCCAGTTCCTCTGTTTTGTCGGCTCAAGGTCAAAGTCAAATATTATGCAGTCTGATTCAGTTTCCTTGGCAAGCGAATTTATCTCTTCGGCTTTTCCTTTTCCCATTCCGTAGACAGGTTTTATCTCGGAGGAGGACAAAGTGAGTTTTCCTGAAGTCTCCATTCCCAGCGTTTCTGCAAGGCTTTCAAGCTCTCTTAAATCGTTTCCGGGCTTTCCGACAAGAAAACATCTTGTCTTTCTGTTCTGTTCTTCCTCAAGGTCTATCATAATTTCAGACTTCCATGCTTACAGAAACGCGGTTTTTTCCAGTTCCTTTTGAGATGTAAAGCGCTCTGTCCGCTTTTTTAAGAAGATTGCTGTAGTTTTCGTTCTCAGGGCTGCACGCTGATATTCCGAAGCTTCCCCGCACTGTTGTGCTGATTGAAGGCTCGCTCAGTGAAGTCCGCATTTTTTCAAGCGCAAGTTTAGCGCGTGATTCCGCGATTGAAATGTCTGTAGTGTTTGTCATGAAAATAATGAACTCGTCTCCGCCGAATCTTCCGATTACGTCCGACTGGCGGAAAGTTTCTTTAAGGACTTTTGAGATTGACACAAGGACTTTGTCTCCTGTGTCGTGTCCGTATGTGTCGTTTATCTGCTTGAAATCGTCAAGGTCAAGGAAAATCAGGATTCCCTTTGACGAATCTTTTGCAAGATGCTTTTTGATTTCCCTTGTGAGCGAGCCTTTGTTCAAAAGCCCTGTCAGGCTGTCCGTGTCGCGTTCGGTCTTTATCGTCTGCCTTAGAATAAATTCGTTCATTCTTGTGCGCGAAAGATACATATTAAGAAGATTTCCGACAAAGAAAAACGCAAGCGCGTCAAGCATATCCATCATCGCGACTGTCCTGGGCTTTAAAACCATGGAAAGGACGATGAAAACCGCTGTCCAGATAAAACTGAACACAAGCATCCTTGAAGTCCTGTCGATTACAAGAAGAGGACAGACAATCTGGACCGCAAAGAAAATTACGCTCTGGGAAAGCCTGTGGATTAATATTCCGTTCAGAATGCCGTAAGAATAAAGGACGGAGGTGAAGATGTAAAGAATCAGGGTTATGAAGCGCCTTCGCTTTGGAAGGACTGCTGTTGAAACGATGAATGTGACAATGCTGTAGCAGACAAGGAAAATGAATGCCGGCCGTCTTTCCTCGATGTCAAGAACCGAAGGAATGAATGATATTATGAAGATTGCAGAATACATGACCGCTACAATCAGGGAAACCGCAGTGAGCATATTCATATTGCTGCTCCTTATCTCGTGCCGCGATTCATTGTAGTCATGCTTTGAAACATAAAGCCTTGAAATAAGATTCCTGATGATTTTACGCATTCTGTCTTTATGTTCCTTTTTTCCTGTTATTTCCAGAGCCCTGTAGGGTCTACAGTTTTTCCGTTTTTATATACCGTGAAATGAAGGTGCGGGCCTGTGCTTAATCCTGTGCTTCCGACTTTTCCGATTCTTGTGTCTGTGTCTACATATTTCCCGCGGGTTACAAGAATCGCGCTCAAGTGTCCGTAAAGGGTTTTGTAGCCGGAATGATGGGTTACAATCACATAATTTCCGTATACATTGTTGAATCCTGTCGATGTCACAGTTCCGCCTAAAGCGGCATAAACCGGCGTTCCTGTCGGGCAGGCCATATCGACTCCTGAATGATAGGAGCGTTTTCCGCTGAACGGAGAGCTTCTCCAGCCGTAATAAGATGAAAGCCAGTAACGCGCTCTTACAGGTTTGTGGAAAAGGTCGCCGTTTATTTCCTGCCGTGTGACCCAGTCAAGATATGCTTCAGGAAGAAAAAGCGTTGTCCCGGCGTTCAATGGCACCGAGACAGAAAGATTGTTGACTTCGCCTGTTTTTTCCGCGCTGATGTCGTATTTTTTCGCGATTGACTCGACTGTCTCTCCGTTCTGCCTTACTGTATAGATTATCCCGGGCATCGAAGGAATCTTTAGATATTGTCCTATCTGGAGAAGACGCGAGGAGCGGATATTGTTCACGCTGATTATCGTGTCCTGGGTTATGTTGAAATTGTCCGCGATGTAGCCTATCATGTCGCCTTTTTTCACGCGGTAAGTCGAATAGCACAAATCAAGGTTTTCGCCTGGAATATTTCCCGGAAGATTTTCTGAACTGTTTTCGTCAAGTGCAAGAAGTTTTCTTGCGTTCTCTTCGCTGTCAGCGTCCGCGTCTCCGTGGTAGGCTTCCAGAGGAAGTGATGTTTCTTCTTTTCCGTTCTGGCTTGTGTCTTTGGAAACTGAAGAATTTTCTGCGGTCTGGAGCGGTTCTTTTTCGGAAATGGAGTCAAAGTCGGATTCCTTGAATTCAGGAACGCCTGAAGTTTCAAGTCCGCCGACACCTTTTTTCACGCTGATTCTTGATTTTATCGCGAAGACTGACAAAGTCACCGCCGCCCCGAAAAGGAACGCGGCAAATGAATTGAATGCAATCCTTTTTATCCGTGTGTTGAAAATCATAAAATAAAAATCTATGCCTTTAGAAAATTTCTTGCTCTTGTATCTGTCGAATTTTATCATATTATAGCCTTATTTACGCGAAATTCCAATCAAATATGTCTCAAAAGACTCTGCTCTGCACGCTTCGGGTTTGAATCCTTTCGCGGTTTCAAATATTTCCCTCATCTCCTTTAGAAGCTTCTGCTGGTCTCCGTTCTGGAAAATTTTCACGACAAAGTTTCCGCCGGGCTTAAGCATCGTTTTTCCGTACCATATCGCCATTTCGACAAGCTGTTCGCTTCTTGCGGTGTCCACAGTCCTGTTTCCTGTGGTCAAAGGCGCGGCGTCGCACACAACAGCGTCGAACGGTCCTTGCTCTCTGATTTTTCCGCGGATTTCCTCGTCGTTCAGGTCGCCCTGAAAAAACACAAGGCTGTTTCCTTTCACTGTCTTTGAAAGCGGATTCAAGTCGCACGAGACGACTTTTGAATTTTCGCCGAGGTTTTTGAGAAGAAAACAAGTCCAGCTTCCAGGGGCAGAACCTAAATCAAGCACATTTGAATTTTTCCTGAGAATCTTGAATTTCGAATCGATTTCCTGAAGCTTGTACACAGAACGCGCAGGATAGCCTTCGGAAAACGCTTTTTTAGACCAGAAGTCAGGTTTTTCATAACTGTTAGCCATATATGAATTTTCGGAAGAATTCAGGGGAAAAGTTACCGGAAAATCTGAAATCAAGACACGGCGTTTTTTTGCGCGGGGTGCTGTGGCGCTTTGAGGACGCGGAAAAAAATCCTCAGAAAGAAATTTCCGAAGAAAGAAAGTTGACAGGCTGGAAATCTGATTTATTATTAACTATAGGTAACTGTAGGGTTCAGAAAGAAATTCCGGGTTTCATTCTGATCTGGCGTTTTCACCGTAAATTGGATAAAAGATATGAACAGTCTGATTAAAAACAAAAAGAACTTGATTCTGGACAAGACGATTGAGCTTTTTCTTGCGGATTCTATTTCCGGCGTTACAATGGCCGACATCGCGCGCAATGCAGGAGTTGCCGAAGCGACTCTTTACAGACATTTCCAGAAAAAACAGAACATTGTGATGCAGGCTTCCTCGCGTCTTGCAGAAAAAGTCCTGAAGGAATATTCGCTGAATGCAGGAGAAAAGTCTGGATACGAGCAGATTTCGATGTTCTACAGCACATATCTGGATCTTTTCAAAGCCCATCCTGATTATTTCAAGTTCATCGGAGAGCTTGACGCGTATCTTATGAGCGAGAATGATGTGCAGAAAAGCGAGTACGAAAGCGAAGTCAATGTATTTAAAATCATTTTCGACAACGCTTATTTCAAAGGGCAGGAGGACGGAACTGTAAAGGCTCTTGAGAACAAAGACGCGTTCTACTTTTCTACTGCGCATTCTTTGCTCAATCTTTGCAAATTTCTTGCTTCGGCGGCTGTGCTTAAGCAGGATGAAAGCATAAATAAAGAGCAGGAAATACAGACATTGATTGATGTTTTCTTGCAGTTTGTGAAAAAAAACTGATCAGAGGAGAGAACAATGAAAAAACGTCGCCTGACTAAAAAAGAGATGTGGATTTTTGCCGTGGGCCAGCTCGGCTGGTCAGTTCTTGGCGGAATAATCAATGCCTGGCTTGTGACATTTTATCTTCCTACCAAAGGCGACATTGAATCCGGCGCGACGCAATACATTCAGCCTGGGTTCATTGCGCTTGGTCTTACGGTTTTAGGTCTTATCGCCGCTGTCTGCCGTGTTTTTGATGCTGTCACCGATCCGATGGTCGCCGCGTTTTCCGACCGCTCAAAAAATCCTGAAGGCCGCCGGATTCCTTTTATGAAATTTTCCGCTTTTCCTTTTGCGCTTTCGGCGGTAATTGTCTTCTGCGCTCCTGTCCAGAAAATCAGCATGATAAATGCGGTCTGGGTGCTTTTCTTTCTGGTTTTGTTCTATCTTTTTATGACAATGTACTGCGTTCCGTACAACGCGCTTATTTCTGAATTTGGAAAAACCCAGGAAGACAGAATGTATATTTCAACAGCGATTTCGCTTACATACTTTGCAGGAATGATTCTTTCTTACACTCCGTTTGTTTTCGCAGGATTTTTGCGGAAAACCGTCGGTTACGGCTGGTCGTACAGAATCTGCTTCATTGCTCTTTCGGCTGTCGCTCTGGTCTGCATGCTTGTTCCTGCATTCAGGCTCCGCGAGACAGAAATTGTCGAGTCAAAGCCAAGCGACGCGGGTATGTTCAGTTCTCTCGGCGCGACATTCAGGAACAGGAATTTCAGGATATTCGTCGGCTCTGACTTCGCCTACTGGATTGGTCTTACGCTTTTCCAGACAGGGCTTCCGTTTTTTGTGAAGGTAAGCATGAAACTGGACGAATCTTTGACAATGGTTTTTCTGGGCTCTATGGCTTTCCTTTCCGCCTGTTTTTATCCGCTTGTCTCAAAATTTGTTTCCAGGTTCGGAAAAAAGAAGCTTGTGATATTCGGATTTCTGGGGCTTTCGCTTTCATACCTTGAGACCGCTTTTATCGGACTTGTTCCGCTTCCTGGAATGTTTTTTGGCGTCGCGGTTGTTGTGACTGCGGCTTTTCCGATGGCTCTGCTTGGAATCATTCCTCAGGCGATTGTCGCGGACATTGCCGAAGAAGAGTCCGTTGTGACCAGCGAAAACCGGCAGGGAATGTTCTTTGCGGCGCGGACTTTTTCAATGAAATTCGGACAGTCTGCCGCGATGCTTGTTTTCACGTCGCTTGCAATTCTTGGAACAGCAGCGAAGTCCAGTCCTGATGAAATCGTCGCCTCTGAATTCGGTCTTAGGATTGTCTCTTTTGTCGCGGCTGCAGCCTGTTTTCTCGGCGCGCTTCTTCTTGGTCTTTACGATGAAAAACGCGTCATGAGAAGAATCAGCGGATGATATTGAATCGAGGAGAGGAAAAATGGACAGGTCAGGCGTGATTTTCGGGAACAGAATTGACAGAAGGACTTTGAGGTCCGCCGTAAAATCAAAGGCAAGATATATCAGAAAATACGGCGACGATTCCGGCGCGGACTACAAAATCGGTTATGAGGCGATTCCTGCCTTGGATTTTCTCGGCGCGAAAAATATGGTTTTCAAGCAGGAGGCCGAACCGCTGGAGCCAAAAAAGAGCGTGATTGTTGGAAATATCCGGATGGGATTCGGACATTACAGGATAAGCATAGCGATGGCCAGCTGCGCGAAAGCTCTGGGTTACACTCCGTATTGGCTTGACTTGGCAAGTTTTGATGCGACAGGTTCCAAGATGATATGCGAGCAGAACGCGATGTATTCGCTTGCGTCAAGGATAAGCCAGAAAAGCCGGCTTTTCAATCATTTTGCGTGGGAGCCTTTGAACCGCGAAGGCTTTAAAGCTCTGACTTACAATGCGAAAGACCAGAAAAGGAGCGAGCTTCTTGTTCCTGTTTTCAATTCAATTCCAAAAGAAACGCCCTATATAGCGACACATGTCTGGCCGGCTCAAGCGGCGGTTCACGCAGGAATGAAAAATGTTGTGAACGCTGTCCCCGACAACTGGCCGATGGCTTTGCACTTGGCGGAAGGTTCAATTCATGCGGTCCAGACGCCGTTCGCGTTCCTTGGCTACAAAACTCTTGACGGCTTTGCAAAAAATCCGCTGAAAGGAATTCCTGAAAGCCAGATTAAAATGGTCGGCCATTATATTGACCATGAGCTTCTGGAGAATCTTGAAGAAGACAACAGTTTTAGAATCAAGCGCGCTGAAAACGGAAAGCCTGTGCGCTTTCTTTTTACAGTCGGCGGAGCGGGCGCGGGCTCTGATATGTTTCTTGCGATGGCTGAACATCTTTTGCCCTATGTGAAAAAAGGACAGGCGAGCCTTTTCATCAATTTTGGCGACCACAAGGATGTTTACGAAAAATTCTGCGCAAAAGCAAGGCTTGGAAATATGACCGTTTTCTTCAATGACTATGAAAAACTGAAAGACTTCGCAAAGCGGCTAAGGTCTTCCGACCCTGAAGGAATTTTTGCAATCTGCAGCGATGATATTTTCCAGGCGGTTTATTCCACAAATCTTCTGATTCCTGAGATTGACTGGCTTGTTACAAAACCGTCTGAGCTTTCTTATTATCCGGTCCCGAAAATCTTTATGAGGCATATCGGCGGACACGAAGTCTACGGCGCGGTGCATTCTCAGGAATTTGGCGACGGAACTTTTGAATGTCCGACTGCAAAATCAATCAGAGGAATGCTGGACAGGGTTCTTTCGGACAAGGATATTCTGGTTCATTTTGCAGAGCAGATAAACATTCTGAAATCCCAAGGTTTTTACAACGGCGCTTATGAATGTGTGAGGCTTGCTTCAGGAGAATTTTAGGGCTCCAGAGGTTTTAAATCTTCACGCTTTTTTCCATGTTTTTCCGTCGAATGTGTAGATTTTTTCCTCGCAGTTTTTGAAAAGCCCGTCTCCCCAGTAGTGTTCAATCGTTCTGTTTTCAAGCGCGGATGTAAGGCCTGCGACCAACGCTCCGTGCGCGACAACCATAATCCGTTCCGCGTTTTTGTGCAGAGGCTCGAGAACTTCATTTAAAAATTCTTTTGTCCGTTTTATCACGCTTTCAAAGCTTTCTCCGTTTTCAGGCGGAATGTATTTTTCAGGATTATGAAAAAACGCTTTGAAGCTCGAGTCGTCTGAAAGCCATTTTCTGTAGACTGTGCCTTCGTTCACGCCGAAACTTATCTCAATCAGGCGTTCGTCGCGGATTATCGGAATGTTTCTGTGTCCGCGGATAAGAGCGGCTGTGTCGTAAGCGCGGATCAAAGGCGAAGAGTAAATCGCGTCAAAATGAACGTTTTCAAGCCGTTCTCCCAGAATTCCTGCGGCGATTCTTCCGCTTTCGTTCAGCTCGATGTCCGCTCTTCCTTGAAGTTTTTCCATTTCGTTCCAGTCGGTTTTTCCGTGCCGAACAATATAAAGTTCAAGATTGTTTTCCATATTTTCTTCCATAATCAATCCTTTTTAAGCACAAAAAGATATTCAGAAACGTGAATGTTTCGCGCGTTTAAGTTTCTGCTTCCTCTGAATGTGAAATATTGAATGTTTACAGTTTTTAATTTTCCGTATTTTTCAAGCATTTTTTTCATTTCGTCAAAGCTTATAAATCCTTCTGAATTGTAGCTTATTATCAAGAATTTTGAATCAAGATTTGAAACGATTTTTTCAAGCGATTCAAGCGCTTCTTTTCGCTTGTTGAATGTTGAACGATTCCAGCCGGACGGAATTCCTGAAACTTTGCTTACCTCGCTTTCAATTCTGTTTTCAAGAATCAAGTTCAGCATGAAATAATTTGAGCCGTAAGGATGCTGATTGTAAGGCGGATCTAAATATGCAATGTCGATGTTTTTTAATTTTTCTGAAAGCGAAACAGCATCTTCTTTGAAAAGCGTGACATCTGATTCAAAATTGCTTAAAACAGTTTTTTTAATTTCGATTTTGCCTTTGATTCTTGAAATCGCGTCTTTTCCTTTTCCGCCAAAACATCCGATTCCAGTTTCTTTGTCTTTGTAAAAACCTTTGAAAACTCCGCTTGTGTTCACATGAATTGAAGATTCAGTTATGAGAGAGGCAAGAAAGAATTTTTTCATTGGTTCGGAAAAATCTTTGCCACAAACATCATCGACAAGTTTTCTGTAAGTGTCGATTCTAAGCGCGTTTTCGTGCGTGTAAAAAACGCGTTCATTCATTTCGATTTTGTCGTCGTTCTTTGGCGCGTAGTTTTTTGTTATGATTCCTTCGTTTTTTTCGTTTTCAAGGCGATTCTGGATTTCGGCGAACAATGAATCGAACTTTGCTTCGTCAAAATCGCTTTTGTTTGTAAGAAAAGCATCGTTTATAATGTAAGAATAGTTTTCCAAATCATTTGCAATTTGTGTGCTTGAATATTGCTTTAAAAGGCGGGAAACAATTCCGCTTCCTGAAAAAAGGTCGAGAGTGGAAAGTGTTTCTTTTCCTAAAAACTTTTTGATTTCAAGAATTTCTTTTTCAATGTTTGAAAGAAGACTTCGTTTGTTTCCGATGTAAGTTATGATTTGCGTTGTAAGAAAGTCCGGGTTTTCACTCTTGCACATAAAAGAATTTTATCAGTTTAGAAGTGTTTCGTCAAAGTCGCTTGCTTTTCCGTTCCAAATCTGTTTTCCGCTTTTCATGACTGTTATGTTTTCGCAAAGTGCTTTTGCGTCTTCGATGTTGTGGCTTACAAAAATTCCTGTGAATCCTGTTTTTTCCTGCATTGATTTTATGTCGCTTAAAAGTTTCTGTGTCATCGGCTTATCGAGCGAAGAAAAAGGCTCGTCAAACAAAATGACTTTTGGATTTGTAATCAAAGTGCGGGCAAGGCTTACTCTTTGCGCTTCTCCACCGCTTAAATGTTCCGGAAATCGGCTTTGAAGATTCTGCATTTCAAAGATTTTTAAAAATTCGTAGGATTTTTCGCGGGCTTCTTTTTTTGAAAGACGGTTTTGTGTTTTTGAAAAGCGAAGTCCGTATGCGACGTTGTCCAAAACTGTAAGATGCGGAAAAAGCGCGTGATTCTGGAAAACCATTCCGATTTCGCGTTTTGCGGGCGGAAGGTTTGTGATGTCTTTTCCGTCAAGAATGATTTTCGAGCCGCTTCGATTTCCGTTTCCGTTATCATTGCCGGTTTTATCACATTCCAGAAGTCCTGAAACAAGGCGAAGAACGGTTGATTTTCCGCTTCCTGATTTTCCTAAAAGACCAAGAAGTTCGCCTTTTTTGATTTCCGCGCTGAAATGCACAGAAAACGAGTAGGGCGGCTTCCAGGTTTTAGAGATGTTTTGTATTGAAAAATATTCGTTATTCATTATTGTTTCCTTTTTTCAAAAAGCGTGCTTGCGGCATACAAAATCGTTGTCAATATAAAAAGCAGAACTCCCGAAGCGCAAGCCTCGTTGAATCTATATGCGCTTGCAAGCCTGTAAGTGTCGAGTGCAATGTTTGAAAACCGCGGAATGCCTAAAACAAGAGGAAGGCTTGCATCACCTGCGCTTAACGCAAAGCAGAAGAAAAACGATGAGAAAATTGCGTTCTTAGAAAGAGGCAGATAAACCGTGAAAATCCTTAAAATGTATGAGCGGCAGAAAATCATCGACGCTTCCTGAATTTCATAAGGAATTTTTTCCATCGAATTTAAAATAGTCCTGAATGCGTAAGGCCAATAAAGAAAAACTTCCGCGAAAATCAAAAGGCTTACTGAACCTCGCCTGAAAATCACAAGAAACACAAATCCTGTTGCAACTGTCGAAATTGACATTGGAATAAACGAGAAAATCTTTGAAACAAAGCGATTCTTGTTCTTGAAAAAAAATAGCGAAAGTGCAAAGCCGATTAAGCACGAGAAAAACGAAGTTTGTAATCCTACTGAAAATGTGTTTTTCAATGAAGAAAAAAAGTTTTTGCGTCTGAAAAGCCAGATAAAGTTTTCAACGCTGAATGATTTTCCTGAAAGCGAGCCTTTTTGCGACACTTTTGATAAAAACGCGTTGTGAAAAATCATAAGAAACGGAAGCACAAATCCGATGAAAACGATGATTATGAAAAGCGTAAAGACGATTTTTTCTTTCACGCTTGCTTTTGAAATCCGTTTTGGTGCAATTTCGCTTTCTGAAGATGACTTGTTTTTTTCGCTTCGTCTTTCAATCAATGCAAACAATGTTACAAAAATCAAAGCGATTAAAGTTTCTGTTATCGCGATTATTGCGGCTTTTTGCGGCTCTGAAAGATTCTGAGAACGAAGATAAAGTTCAACTTCGAGCGTTGAAAAGTTTGCAGGTCCGAAAAGCAGAAAAGAAACACGATTATCGAAGAAGAACATATTGAAGGAAGCAAATCGTAAATTGTGATTGTAAAGAAAATCCGTTTTTCGCTTGTTCCTAAAAGACGCGCGGCATCTTCTTTTTCGCTTGAAATGTTTTTCCAGGAATCGCTTACGTTTTTCATTATGATTGGAAAATTGTAAAAGCCTTGAACAAACACAACTCCGAAAAATGTATACAAAAACCGGATCGGCGGATTTTTTAAGCCGAAAAGTGTCATCAGTGTTCTGTTTAAAACGCCTTGCATTCCAAATGCTCCAACGTAACCAAGCGCGGCAAGAAGGGCAGGAATGCAAAGCGGAACAGACGCAAAACTTAAAAGAAGTTTTTTTAGCGGAAAATCGCGTTTTGCAGAGAAGTATGCGCCAATAGTTCCGCATAAAACTGAAAGAACTGTTGACGCAAATGCAAGGCTTATTGTGCCGAAAGCAAGTTTTAGTAAGTTAATGACTGAACCTCGCTTAAAGGAATGTCTTTGTCTGGATTCAAGATTTTTGTTGCTTTTGGCGAAACTTTATAGCAGTCAGGCAAAACGACATTCTTGTTTGCAGGATACATCCATTGAGTCAAAGGCAAAATGTTCTGTCCTTCTTCGCTTACAAGAAAATCCATAAACGCTTCCGCGCCTTTTCTGTTAGGAGCGTTCTTTACGATTCCAGCGCCTTCAATCTGCATGATGTGTCCTTCATCAAAAATCAGGGCTTTGTACCTATCTGTGTTGTCGTATTCAACATGATATGCTGGACTTGTTGTGTAAGAGCAGACAAGCGGTGCTTCTCCTTGCGTGAAAAGCCCGTAGCCTGTTGACCAGCTTGGAGACATTGTAAGAATCGAATTGTTCAGGCGTTTCCAGTAATCTTTGTAGTTCTTTCCGTAAACTGCTGTTGTCCAAAGAGCAAAGCCCAAGCCCGGAGTTGATGTTTTCGGGCTCATAAGAATAAGTTTTTTTTCATATTCAGGTTTTGTTAAGTCTTCAAGCGATTTTGGCGCTTCTACTCCAGACAAAGAATCCCAGATGATTGCAAAATAACTGTAGTCATAAGGAATAAGGCGGTTTTTCTTGTCCATAATGATTTCCGGGAAAATGTCGTCATAATCCGCAGGTTTGTACGAATCTAAAATGTTCGCGCTGAATGCTTTTTCCGCAAGATTGTTGTCGATTCCAAGCGCGACATCCGCAACTGGAGAAGATTTTTCGCTCTGGACTTTTTCGATGATGTTTCCGCCGTCGCCAATGCTTACAAGAGTTAATGTAAGACCAGTTTTCTCTTCAAACGCTTTTATGATTGCGTCTCCCGGTCCCCATTCATTTACAAACGAATCGTAAGCGTAAACGATGACTTCTTTTTGTCGTGCGTCATCTTTTGTAACTTTTGAAGATTTTCTGCATGAAGAAAGTCCAAGCAGAACCAATGAAATTGAAATAAAAATGAGGGAAGCTGTTTTTTTCATTTCCCTACCTCCGCCAGCATTATCTGGATCAGGTTGAGACTTCAGACTGAAGTCTTCGGGTGTAATCTCAGAGACAAACTTGATTTTGCAAATGTTGCAGAAAGAAGAATGTCCCACCCCGAGTGATTGGAAAAAAGTCTAGCACAAAGGGAATGAATTGTGAATCCGGCGGAAAAATGCTATCCTAACGTTCCGGCTGGAATCAAAACGGTTTTTGTATGCGGAAACTTTTTTTAGGTTTTCTGTAAAACGCCGCCAGCATTTTTATTGGAGGAATTGTAAAATCATGTCTGGAAAAGTCGCGATTTTCTTTGGTTCTAAATCTGACACAGAAAAAATGAGCAAAGCCGCTTCTGTCTTAAAAGAATTCGGCGTTGAATACAAAGCGTTTGTAATAAGCGCACACAGAGCAGGCGAACTTCTTCATAAAACTGTAAAGCAAGTTGAAAGCGAAGGTTACGAAGTTATAATTGCAGGCGCGGGGCTTGCGGCGGCTTTGCCTGGCGTTATTGCAGGAATCACGACTCTTCCTGTGATCGGCGTTCCGCTTGAATGTATTTCCGGCTCTTCAAACGGACTTGGCGGAATGGATGCGCTTTTGTCGATTGTGCAGATGCCGCCGCAGATTCCAGTTGCTACAGTCGGAATCGGAAACGCGAAAAACGCCGCTTATCTTGCGCTTGAAATTCTTTCGATAAAATATCCTGAAATAAAAGAAAAACTTGTCGCATTCAGAAAAAAACTTTCTTTAGAAGCGGAAGAAGGCGTGAAAGCCGGAGTTACGTTTTAATACTTGCAAGGTTCAAAATGTCGAGTTTTACAAATATCAATAAGTCAAATGCCGATTTTCTTTGCAAGCAATAAAAATGCACGCAGGCAAGGTTCCGGTTTGAAAAACAATCTGCACAAGTGAGCAATTAAACTTAAGAATTGCAGGCAAAACTTGTTCGGTGTTTTCGGTTTGCTCAACCATCATATTTTTTTGACGAACGCGGAAGCCGTTTTTCATAATCGGGTTCTTGCCGAGAGTGCATTTTTGCATAGTTTTATAAAAGCCGGCATTTGAAGTATTATCAATATTTATAAAACTCGACATTTTTGGTTATAACTTATGGATAAAAAAACTTTAACTGAACTTGATTTTTACCGAATCCGCGATGAGATTTCGCGTTTCTGCGTTTCTGAAGAATCTTCGTTCGTGATGAAAAATTTTGAGCCTTCTGCAAATGCTGACGAAATAAAATTGCGGAAATCGCTTTCTTCAGAATGGTTAAAGTTTTGCTCTTCTAATCGTCCGCTTCCGCTTGAAGGCTGGCCTCAAATCTACAACATTTTAAAATCGATGAAAGTGCAAGGTTTTCAAGCGGACTTAAATCAAATCTATGCGCTTGGCCGTTTCTGTAAAAGCGTTTCAAAAGCAAAAGACGCAATTTCTGCAAGTAAAGACGAGTTTTCGCTTTTATCGCTTCCGCGTCTTGCAGAAAAAATTCCATCGCTTGATTCCGCAGAAAAAAAAATATTTAAAATCATCACGAATGACGGCGAACTTCGTGATTTACCAGAACTTCGCGTTGTCCGTGAAAAAATCGCTTCTTTGAATCAGAAAATAAAAGGAATCATGCATTCTTTCACGTCGAACCAGAAATATCTGAGCATTCTTGAATCAAATGTTCCGGTTCTTCGCGGCGGCCGACAAGTTCTCGCTGTAAAATCAAATAAACGTTCTTCAGTTCCGGGCATTATTCATGAAGTAAGCCAAACTGGGCAAACTGTTTTCATCGAACCGGAAGAAAGCGTTATTTGCTCGAACGAACTTATTGAAGCGGAGGCGGAACTTGATTCGCTTGTCCGGAAAATTCTTCTTGAGCTTACAGACAGTCTTCGTCCGTTTATAAGCGATTTTCTTTCATCTCTTAAGATTATGGAAAGGCTTGACATTGCTTTGGCTTCTGCAAAATGGGGAAAAGAAAATTCGTGCGTGTTTGCGCTTGATTCTGAAAATGAAAACGAACCTTTATGCATTCTGAAGGCTCGACATCCTCTTTTAGGCGAAAAGGCTGTTCCAATCGATGTGCGTTTTGTTGAAGGAAAACGCGTTCTTATTATAACAGGACCTAACACCGGCGGAAAAACCGTCACGATAAAAACAATCGCGCTTTTTGCGCTTCTTAATCAGTCAGGTTTTCCTCTTCCGTGTGATGAAGGAACTCGGCTTCCGTTTTTCACGAAAGTTTATGCGGATATTGGCGATGAGCAGAATCTTGACGAAAGCCTTTCTACATTCAGCGGACATATGAAAAATATTGCAAAGGCGGTTTTGAATGCTGACGAAAAAACTCTTGTTCTTCTTGACGAACTTGGAAGCGGAACTGATCCTGAAGAAGGAGCTGCGATTTCGATGGCGGTTTTGGATAAACTTATCGAAAGAAAATCGTTCGTGCTTATAACAACTCATCAAGGCGTTATAAAAAACTACGGCTACACGCACAAAGAATGTATAAATGCTTCAGTTGAATTCAACGACGAATCTTTAAGTCCGACTTATCACATTTTAATGGGCGTTCCGGGCGAAAGCCATGCTCTGGATATTGCAAAAAAATCCGGGCTTCCGAACGAAATTGTCAGCAAAGCGAAAGAATATATTGTTTCAGAAAAAACAAATGTTTCCGCGCTTATAAAAGGATTGACCGAAAAGCATCTTGAACTTGACAAGCGGATTGCAGAATCGGATGAAAAAGATGCTGCGCTTTCAGAAAAACTTTTCAAGATTGAAAAACGGACAAACGAACTTGATAAACGCGAACTTTTATTGAAGCAAGGTTACCAGAAAGAATCCGAAGAGTTTTTGCGCGAAAGCAGAAAAAAACTTGAAAATCTTGTCCGCGTCTTAAAAGAAGGCGAAGTTACGCGCGAAAAAACGCTTGGCGTCAGAAAATACATTTCTGATTTGGAAAACGCGGTTCAGAAAAACGATGAAGAACTTCAAAAAGAAGATGAACGCGTTTTCCTTTCTGATTTAAAGATTCAGGAAGAAGAAAAAAAACGTGTAAGTTCAAAAAAAACAAAGAGCAAAAAACGTCTTAGCAATGCAGAGGCGCTTAAAAATGCAGTTCCGTTTGAAAGTGAAAGCGACGAAAAACCAAGAGAGGTTGTTCCTTCATTAAAAGTCGGCTCGGATGTTCTGGACAAAAAAACAAAACGCGAAGGAACAATTGTTTCATCTGAAGGAAAAGGAAAGTGGGCGGTTCAGTTTGGAGCGATAAAAATCACGATGAAGCAGACCGATTTGATTCTTGACTTGAAGAATCAAAAAACGCCTTCTGTAAGTTATGAACTTTCCAAAGATTCCGCTAGTGATGACGAAAAGCCTTTGTTTGAACTTCGGCTTTTAGGCTTGCGTGCCGAAGAAGCAATCCGCACTTTGGAGCATCAGATTGATTTGTGCGTGATTCACAATTTCAAGTCGTTCAGCGTTATCCACGGAAAAGGAACAGGCGTTCTGCAGCAGGCAGTTCAGGATTATCTTTCAAACTGTTCTTCTGTGAAGGATT
The DNA here is from genome assembly GCA_964606655.1 of uncultured Treponema sp. Lineage (GTDB taxonomy): Bacteria > Spirochaetota > Spirochaetia > Treponematales > Treponemataceae > Treponema_D. The sequence goes on along the minus strand of CAZSHF010000036.1, from coordinate 3,405 downwards.
TTAAGTTTGCGCCTCCAGAAGACGGCGGATTTGGAAAAACTTATGTTACGCTTTGGTGATTTTTTTAATGTTTTTTATGGCAAAATTGCGGCAACGGATTTATAATTTGTCTTAAACAAAAACTGAAAACAAAAACTTAGAACAAAAACTGAAAAAACAGTGAAAAAAGTGCCATGCTTATGATAGATTCGGACAAAGACTTTGAAAGTGAAGAAGAGGTTATTGCGTTTGCAAAAAATCCGCTTGGAGGAATTGAACCGCGTGAGCTGTTTTTTCAGGAATCTGACGAATTCAACGAGGACATAAAATCATTCGGCGCGGACGCGTCTGCAACTTTCATAAACAGGCTCATTTTCTACAATTCAGAGAAAGCCGGATTCAGCGACCCGACATTGCCGGAAAAAAATGTGTCCGGCGGTTCAGAGGAATCGATTCCTGAGGATTCCGCGGCGCGGACTTTTGTCGCTGTTTCTCCCTACGAGATGCTTTTCGGCTACGGCGCGGAAAAAGACAGTCCTGAAAAAACGGAGAATGAAATTCCTGAACCAGAACATGAAAACGTGAAAAACGGACAAAAAAATCAGAATCCGCTTGAAGAAAACGCAGGAATGATAGAGAATACTGCTTCCCCGGAGAACAGTGATGACTTTGAGGAGCTGGAAAGAACAGACGACATGACTACACTTCAAGAGAACAAATGCTCCGGCGGATTTCTTTTTTCGTCATTTGCGGAAAACTACGGAAAAATCGTTGAGCTTCATCCGGAAAACATAATTCAGAAAAAAGACGGAATCTTTTCAATCTCAGATGATGTAAGTTCTTTTGACGTTGAACAAAATCCCGAATTCAAAAATCTAGTTGATTCAGTGCTTCATTCATAATTTATAATTAATAATGCTGAATTAATAATTCATAATTGTTGCGAGGTTTATCGTTGCTTTAATTTCAAAAAGCACAGTTCCACAATTATGAATTATTCATTATTAATTATAAATTGATTAAAAGGCTTTTCCCTTTTGGAACTAAAAGATTCAGTTTTCCGTCTTTTATTTCTGCATCGATTTTTTCGCCTGTCGCATCTTCTTTTGGTGCAGGCTTGGCAGCAAAACTTTTTCCGAAAATATCAAGCGGAATTGAAATTGTCTTGTCTTTATCTTCTTCAGAAACAACTGTCAGAAAAACCTGATTTTTTGTGAAACGCGCGAATGCAAAAATGTAGCCTTCGCAGAAAACGAACTTAAATCCGCCATCGCTGAATGCTTCGTTCTTTGTCTTTATCTCGATAAGTTTGTGATAAAGTTTGTAGGAATCAGTTTCTTCAATGTTTTTGTTCCAAGGCATTGGATAACGGCAGCCTTCATTTGATTCAGTTGTTCCGTCAATTTCCGCTTCGTCGCCGTAATAAACATTTGTGCAGCCAGGAAGCGTGAAAATCAGGATTGCGGCTCCGCGGACTTTGTCGCTTGTCATGTTTTTGTCGTTATGAAAACGCGGAACATCGTGGCTATCTAAAAGATTGAAAAGATTCTGCTGGATTACAAACGGAAGCCGAGCTAAAAATCCTGTGATTTGGTTTTTAAAATCGTTTGCAGTCATCTTGTATTTGATTCCGCGCAAATCATCGCATCTCCCGTTGAAAATGTCGTCCTGTCCAAAAAACTGGCGGATTGGACGGCACGAGCCAAAGTAATTCATCGGAGAATCCCATTCGTTTCCGTTCAAAAACTCAGAACATTCTGTCCAGTCTTCCGCAAGAATGTAAGCGTCGCTCTTTTCTTCCTTGATTGACTTTCGGATTTCTGGCCAGATTTCGTGATGAAGCTGAAGTTCGTTGTTGCGTGCCATTACATCTGCAACATCAAAACGCCAGCCGTCAGTGTTGTAAGGCGGTTTCAGCCATTTTTTCACAAGCGAATCTTTTGAGCGGTAAATTGTGTCGCGAAGTTTTTGCGAAGTGTAGTTCAATGTCGGAAGAGTAGGAACGTCAAACCAGGCTTTGTATGAATTGTCTTTTCCAAAGAAGTAGAATTCGCGTTCTGAACTTTCTGGATTATTGTAAGCGCCTTCCGTTTTTGGAAAGAAAGTTCCGTCGCGATTAAACCAGCGGTTTGCAATTCCAGTGTGATTTATTGAAACGTCAAGAATTATTCTGATTCCGTTTTTGTGAAGTTCATCTGTAAGGCTTGCCAGCGCTTCATCTCCGCCAAAATGCGGATCAACGTGAAAATAATCAAGGCAGTCGTATTTGTGAACAGTCGCGGCGTAGAAAATTGGATTTAAGTAAAGAGCCGTTACTCCAAGTTTTTTAAGATAAGGAATTTTCTGCTTGATTCCTTCAAGGTCGCCGCCGTAAAAATCAAGGCAATGTGCTTTTTCATAAGATTCTGGCTTTGCATTCCAGTCTTTTATGTGCTGGCTTGGGAATCCATCAAAAATATATTCTCCGTCTTTAACATCGTTTTCAGGGTTTCCGTTAAAGAATCGTTCTGGAAAAATCTGATAGAAAACGGCATTTTTTACCCAATCAGGCTTTTCGTAATTTGTAAGAATTCTAAAAAGATATGCTTCGTTTGGAATATAAGTTGTGATTCCGTTCTGAGTGTAATAATAAATGCAGGAATCCGTTGCAATGACGAAAAAATATTTGAATTCATCTTCAAAAATCTGAATGTCGATAGAATAACGCGAAAGTCCGTTTTCATCAGAAGTTTTCGTCATTTTTCTAGGATGACTTACGCCGTTCTGCTTTCCGTCAATCATCACAGATTTTACAGGCGAAGAAGAAATCATCTGAATCGAGATTGTAACTTTCTCGCTTTTTTTAGGAGTCGGATTCGACACAAAATACAAAGAACCATCGGAATAAATGCTTTTAAGCCAAGTTTCGTTAATTTCGTTTTTCATAAATGGAATTATAAACGAACTTTCACGATTTTGGAAAAAATTTTGAAATATGCGGAGAAATGATGCGGAATGTCACGTTTACAATAAAAAAGATTGATTGCTCACGGCTTCAGCATGAAAAATAATTGCCACACGGACTGTAAATTGCTGACGAAATTTCTTTAAAACCTGAGATTTTTCAAAAGCGGGTTTTCGCGGAATAGCCATAAAAAGTTTTCGCGCTGAAGCCGCGCTCCGGACGGTTTTCTGTTTGACAGCCGGAATTTTGTGCAATAGAATAGGCTTGTTCGGTGACTTCGTCATCAACAAGTCGACGAGTTTAAAATCGCTGAAATAGCGCGATTTTAAACATCGCACTTCAAAGCAACCTGTTCTGAAACTGAAGTTTACGAACAGGTCTGATAAAAACACAGAAAAGAGAAGCGGAAATAAAGCGGAAAGAAACGCTTGACAAAGGAACGAAGAGAGCGATAATGCACAACACAACACAACACAACACAA
>CAZSHF010000035.1:0-25328 GCA_964606655.1 uncultured Treponema sp. | reverse complement strand
ATGACAATTTTTTTTTCATCATCGTCTCCAATAAAAAAGCCAGAGGAAATCAGATCAATCCGGCTTTCTAAAAATAAAAAGTCTCCAACGGAAACTAAAAAATTGCTTTCCACCAATTAATTTTCAATTTTCCAATTAATTGCCAATTATCAATTCTCAATTGTAAATTATAAATTGTATCAATGCGCCGCTGCGAAAGTCTTGAGGCTTTTCCTTAAAATGACAGCGACAAGGCTTATGAGAATCACAAGGACAAACGAAAGCGCGTTTATCACAGGGCTTACTCCGTGCCGGATCATATTGTATACATAAATCGGAAGAGTGACGACATTTCCGTTCACAAGCGAGGTTATCACAAAGTCCTCAATCGACATCGTGACGCTCATCATGAAGCCCGAGACGATTCCCGGCATTATCGCAGGAATTATAACCTTGAAAAGAGTCTGCTTTTCGTCCGCTCCAAGGTCGTAGCTCGCCTCGATAATCGAATAGTCGAACTCGTCAACGCGCGCGTTCACCATAAGATAGACAAACGGAAGGCAGAATGTCGTGTGCGCGATTATTATTGTTCCAAGCCCAAGGTTTATGTTTATTCCGCTCAGAAAAATCAGAAGCGAAATTCCCATTATGACTTCAGGAAGAATCATCGGAAGGAACGAGATTGTCTTAATGTATGATTTTCCGAAGAAATTGTGCCAGCTGGATCCTATTGCGGCAAGAGTTCCCAAAACTGTCGCTATCACAGCGGAAGCCAGAGCGACAACCGCGGAATAAAAAAGGCTCTGCCACAAGTCGCCGGAAGCAAGGAAAAGCTCCTCGTACCAGACAAAAGAAAATCCTTCGAATCCTGTGCCTTCGGATTTGTTGAACGAATAGAAGATAATCACAAAAAGCGGAATGAAAAGAAAAAGAATCGAGATGAAAAGCACAGTGTTCGAGACGCTGAATGTCTTGTTCTTTCGTTTCCAGTTTCTGCGCGCGTGCCTGTTCGACTCTATTTTGGCGTGGGGATTTTTCTTCAAAAGCGATATTATTAGCGAATACAGAAATTCCATCACTTGTCTCCTTTCTGGTCAGCCTTGTCCGACGCGAGCATGAAAAGAATCGCCGCCATGCTGATGACTGTAAGAATGACGCTGAACGCGCTTGCAAGCGGAAGATTCCGCGCTTTTGTTATCTGGTCCATGATTATGTTTCCGAGCATATAGCTTTCTGTGCTTCCGACAAGCTGGGGAACAGTGTAGTTTCCGAAAATCGGAATGAATGTGAAAATCAGCGAGCTTATGATTCCGCTTTTGATTCCGGGAAGAAGAATCCTGACTGTCGCGCCCGCTTTTGTCGCCCCAAGGTCGCGCGCCGCTTCAAGAAGAGTGAAGTCGAATCTGTCCACAGAAGTGAAAATCGGAAGAATCGCGTAAGGAAGATACATATAAACGCTTACAAGGATGACCGCGCCTTTTGTGAACATGAATTTGTTCGGAGAGAAAACAGCGTCCTTGTTTCCTGTGATGAAATGCCAGAGATTCACGAAAAATCCGCAGGTCTTGTTTAAAAGCCCGTTCTCGCCGAGAATTGTCATCCATGCGAAAATCCTTATGAGCGAATTTGTAAGGAAAGGCACAATCACAAGGATAAGAAGAACTGTCTGGTGCTTGCTTCGCGCAATCGCATACCCGCACGGAAGCGCGACCAGAATCGAAATGAAAGTAGCGACCGAAGTCATCCAGAGCGTCCTTAAAAGGACAGGAAGATAAATGAATTTTCCTGTGTCTTTGTCGACCGCGAAAATCGCTTTGTAAGCGTCCAGGGAAAACTGCTTTATCACTCCGCCGAAAATGTCACGCTTCATGAAAGAGTAGGCCACGATTATCACAAGCGGAACGACAAAAAAAAGCGAGAACCAGATTCCCATCGGCCAGGCGTAGAACGGCCCTGGATTTATCTTTCCGCGCATCTCGTTTCTGTTCCTGCCGGTTTTTCTGTTTATGTTTCTGTCCTGCGTTTTTCCGGAACAGACTTCTGAATTTGTGTCCGCTGCGGAACGGGTTCCAGGCGCCGCTTTTTCTGGATGCGGTGAGGAACGCGTTTCAATATTGTTTTCATTTTTCATTTCGGTTCTTTTCCTGCCGGTTTTTCCGTATATCTGTTTCAAGGCTTTTTCTATTTGTTTATGTCTTCGACAATATAGCCGTCTTCCGCTGACCAGGAAATATAGACAGTGTCTTTCCATGCGATTTCAGGGCCGTCGTCAAAATAGTTCGTGTGCTGCTTGAACACTTTCACGATAGTTCCGTTTTCAAGGCGGACATAGAATTTTGACTGGAAACCTGTGTAAATCGGCTCTTCGACAATTCCTTTAAAGACATTTATGTCGCGCCGTCCTTTCACATTCGGCTCTTCAAGGGTGATTTTTATCTTTTCCGGCCGGACTGTGAAGGCGACTTTCTGCCCTTCGTCTGTGTGCTCGTAGTCTGTCACAAGAATGTTCTTGTCCTCTTCCATTGTCGCCTGTGTCTCTCCTTCAAGGTGCGCCTGCATTCCGAGCGACGGAACATTCAGCGTCACCATCTGCTCGATGTTGTCTTTTCCTGGAACTTTGTAAGGCTCGCAGGCGACTACAGTGCTTTCAAAAAGGTTTGTTTCTCCGATGAACTGGGCGACAAACTGTGTTGCAGGGCTTTCATAGATTTCAAAAGGAGTTCCGACCTGAAGGACGTGTCCTTTGTTCATCACGGCGATTCTGTCGCTTACCGCAAGAGCCTCGCTCTGGTCGTGTGTCACATAAATGAATGTGATTCCGATTTTGTCGTGAAGATTGTCAAGGTCGATAAGAAGGCTTGAGCGGAGCTTTGCATCCAATGCGGAAAGAGGCTCGTCTAAAAGAAGAACTTTCGGCTCGTTAATCAATGCGCGTGCAATCGCGACACGCTGTTTCTGGCCGCCTGAAAGCTGGCTCGGCTTTTTGTTTATGTGGTCGTCAAGCTGGACAAGATGGACATAACGGCGGACTTTCTCGTCGATTGTATTCCTGCTCATTTTTCTGATTTTCAGAGGAAAAGCGATGTTGTCATAGACTGACAAGTGCGGAAAAAGCGCGTAAGTCTGGAAAACTGTGTTTGTCGGCCTTTTGTTCGCCTGAAATTTCACTACATCCTTGTCGTCAAGGAGAATCGCTCCGTCGTCCGGAAATTCAAATCCGGCAAGAATCCGAAGCAAAGTTGTCTTTCCGCATCCAGAAGGTCCGAGAAGTGAAAAAAACTCTCCCGGTCTGATTGTAAAATTGATGTCGTCAAGCGCAACGAAATCTCCGAAGCGTTTTGAGACATGGTCAATGGTAACCTGGCTTCCGTTCACTCAAAAGTTCCTTAAAAATTTGATTATAGTGAACAAAATGATATTTATATTTCTAATTGTCAATAGTTTTCCCTGCAAAAAACAAAAAATAAACATCAGGGTTTTTCAAGCCGCCATAAAGCAGAACCTGATGCGGAATCAGTTTAAAGACATGAAAAGCGCCGTTCCTGTGAATATGCTTAAAAGCGCGTTTCCTTTCCAGAGATGAACCAGGACAGTAGCGGAAAGCGCGGCGATTTCCGGGAGAGCGAAAGGTTTTGCGGAAAAATTCATGTCTTTAAGGCAGTAGACTAAAAGGCACGCCATCGCAAGCGGCGGAAGATATTTTTCAATGAAAGTTACCAGCGAAGGCGGATTTTTCTTTGCGAAAATAATGAACGGAAACGCCCGCTCGAAAATCACTATCGCGGCGGAAATCAGTGTGGCGGCTACCGCGGTTTTTATGTCAGAAGTGTTCATTTTTCTTCTCCGTTTTTGTATTCCGTTTTGTTTTCCAGGTTTTTCTCGTCTCGGCTTTCAGCTGTGTTTTCTGTTTTCTTTTTCACAGCAAGAACGGAAAGAGTTCCTGCCGCGAGCGAAAGAAGAAGAATATTATTGCTGTCAGGAAGAATCCCGAATCTCCAGAGAAGAATGAAAAAACTTGTCGCGGTAAATCCAATCAATGCAGGAGAAAAATCCTTTGACTTTTTTATCTGGTCGACAAGGAGAACCGCAAAAAGCGCTGTCAGTGAAAAATCAAGCCCTTCAAGAGAAAATCCAGTGTTCCCTGCGATGAAAATTCCAATCACGCTTCCAAGCACAGTTCCGGAAATCCAGTAAATATGGTTCAGAAGAGAAACCGTTCCGTAAAAGCTTCCTTTGTCCTCGTTTTCGGGAATGTCCACGCTTGAGACAAGCGAGTATGTCTCGTCTGTCAGGCTGAAAACAAGATAAGGCTTCCATTTTCCTGTTCCCTTGTACTTTGAAATTATGGAAAGTCCGTAGACAATGTGCCTTATGTTCACAAGCGCTTCGGCGAGGACAACTGAACTGATCGGCTCGCCTGAAGAAAGAAGACCGACAGCAAGGAACTGTCCGGCTCCTGTGTAGAGAACAAGGCTCATCAGAACAGGAATGAACACAGGATAGTTTTTCTGGACTGCAAGAAGCCCGAACGCGAACCCCAGAGCGATGTAGCCTGACATAACAGGAACTGTAAGCCGGAAAGCAGCCGCGATTTTTTTGCTTGTCATAGTTTATGATTATAGCGGAATGAAAACCTGAATGAAAACAAGCGCGGCAAAAAATGAGAAAAAATGGTTTCTTGCGGATTGTCAGATTATCCGATAATATTTCACCTGTAGAAAAGCTTTAAAAAAAAACAAAATCGAAAAAAAAACAGGAGTTTTTTATGGTTTCATTGATTCTCGGGATTCTTCTTGTCGCGTTCTGTGTGTTCGCTGTCCTTCCGGTCTTTCCGCTCGGCTGGGGACTTGAAGTTGTGGCGTTTCTAAAAGGATGCGCTCCGGTTCTTGCGGCGTTTGTCGGGCTTGTGCTTTTGTTTATCGGCGCGGCTGACATAAAGGACAAAAAAGAGTCCAAGCGCGAGGAAAAAGAGGCGTCCCAGAACGAGCAGAACGCCTCTAAATGATTTCAAAATCTTGCGCGGAATTTTTGCGCAATTGACGCTTTTTTGAAAAATATATACAATGGCATTCCCCGTATATAAAAGGATTTTCGACTGCTCATTGAAAATCCTTGCGTGAATTGCAGGATGCAGATGCAAAGACCGCAGACAACTTTATTTTTAAGGTATATACATGAAAACTATTTTCGTAAATGAAAAAGCACAGAAGCGCGACTGGTTTGTAATCGACGCTGCTGGAAAACCGCTCGGACGTGTCGCCGCAAAGGCTGCCTCGATTGTCCGCGGAAAGAACAAGGCGACTTTCACTCCTAACCAGGAGATGGGAGATTATGTTGTCATAATCAATGCGGACAAAGTTCTTGTGACCGGCGGAAAAGAAAAGAAAAAGATTTACTACAGTTATTCAGGGTTTGTCGGAGGGCTTAAACAGCACACTTTCGAGAAACTTATTGAAAAACATCCTGAAGACCCGATCCGTCTTGCTGTAAAAGGAATGCTTCCTCACGGACGGCTTGGCCGTGCTCTGATGGGAAATGTGAAAGTCTACGCTTCCTCAGAGCATCCGCACGCGGCGCAGAATCCAAAGGTCATTGAACTTTAATCAGGAGACGAAAAATGGTGAAAAATATTGCTATTGGAACAGGAAGAAGAAAGACATCTGTGGCACGCGTCTTTGTGCGTGAAGGCTCAGGAAAAATCGTTATCAACGGAAAAGACGCGAAAGATTATTTCGATACAGAAGCGCAGACAAAACTTATCCACCAGCCTTTGCTTGTGACATCAAACGATTCAAAATTCGACATTGTCATCACAGTTTCAGGCGGCGGACTTCAGGGGCAGTCGGCTGCCTGCGCCCACGGGATTGCGCGGGCTTTGCTTCAGGTCGACCCTGACTGCAGGACATCTTTGAAATCAAACGGCTATCTTACACGGGATTCCCGAATGGTTGAACGAAAGAAATACGGCCAGAAGGGAGCGAGACGACGCTTCCAGTTCTCTAAGCGTTAGGTTTTTCCGCCTTTCTTCAAAGGGACTTATGGTCATAAAAACAAGAGAGCAGATTTCGCCGGAAGTCTTGAAAATTTCTTCCGATACGGGATCTGCCTTTTTTTTGCGTACAGTTTATCTTTCTCTTGTGGACGAAGAGGAGATTCTTCCTTGCGCGGAGTTTTCAGGCGAAAAAGAAGACGACATAATTGACGCGGCTCTTTCATACAGCGCGGAAGTGAAGGCCGAAGAATATCTTTCGCGTTCAGAGCAGAGCCGGTTCGGTCTTTCAAGAAAACTTCTGAATAAAAAACACGGAAAGAAATACATTGAAAAAGCTCTGGATTATCTTGAGGAGAAAAACTTTCTTTCGGATTTAAGGTTTTCGCGCGCGTGGCTTTCTCTCCGGAAACTGAATCATTTTGAAGGGCGGACAAAGCTTTCCGCGGAGCTTGCTTCACGCGGAATCGGAAAAGAGGATTCTGAAAAGGCTTTGGACGAATTTTTTTCAGAAAATCCGGAGGAAGAGCTTTGCCGGAAATGCTACGAAAAGCTTTCAAGGAATCCATCGTCGGGCAATCAGGAAAAAAAAATCCGTTCCATGCGGCAGAAAGGCTTTTCCTATTCGCTCATAAAACGGATTCTAAAAGACGAGCTCTGATTCTGTTCTGGCTGTTTTGCCCTTCAAGTCTGAAGTTTGCTAGGCTTATCTGTAGAGATACGCCGGATATTTCAGGGAATATTCCGCTGCGATTCTTGAGAGGGCGTTCAGTTCTCCTTTGTCCATGAAAAAACCGAAGATATAATCCCTGAAAGTCTGGTTCCGCTCGTACTTGAAATCGACAGTCGGAATCTCTTTTCCTTCAAACTTCTCGTTTCTCATGTTTGAAATCATTCCGTCCCAGCTGTCAATCGCGTCGATAAGTCCGTTTCCAAGAGCCTGTTTAGGAGTGTAGATTCTTCCGTCCGCTAGTTTTTTGACTTCGACGATGGGAATGTTCCTTGACATCGCGACGATTTCCGTGAACTGCTCGTAACATTCGTCGGAAACAGACTGCATTATGTCTCTCTGCTCGCTTGTCAAAGGCTCGTTTTCGCTCAGCATATTCTTGTTTTTTCCGGAATGTATTGTCTCGGATTTTATTCCGAGCTTTTCATAAAGTCCTGTAAGGTCATAGTGGCTTGATGTTATGACTCCGATAGAGCCTGTCAATGTGTTTCTGTTCGCGTAGATTTTATCCGCGGCGCATGAGATGTAATATCCGCCTGAAGCGGCGATGCTTCCCTGGTAAACATAGACCGGCTTTCCGGAAGTCTTGTAATCCTGAAGGGCAAGATACGCCTCGTCCGCTTCATAGACTGTTCCTCCCGGACTGTCGACAAAAACCGCGATTCCTCTGTTCTCTTGGTCACGCTTAAGAAAATCTATCGTGTCCAAAAGCCATTTCTGGTTGTAGTCGTTGTTTTCGCTTTGTATCACTCCGGTTATGTAAAGGGCGGCTATGTAGCCTTCATATCCTTTCTGCTTTTTTATGAAACGCATATTCTGTTCCTGCGTCTTTGTTTTTCCGTCTGCGCCTGAGTCAAACGAAGGAAAGGGAACAAAACTTCTCGCCGCGGAAAGAGCCGCGACCAGAAGGATGATTACAAGCACAATTATTCCGTTTTTTCTTTTTTTCATAGTCTCTCCTAGTTTTTCAAGTCTTCCTGGTTTATAAGTCCCGTCTGCGCCGCTTCCTTCAGAAGAGCGTGGAACGAATTCACTTTTGTCATTGAAATGTAAGGGAAAAGCCAGAGCCATCCGAGGCCTGCAGGAATCGAGGCGAGAACTGCCCAGCCAAGAAATGAAATGTCCTGCACAAAAAGATCGCCCTTGTGTCCGCGTGTTATAAGAATGCTTATCCGCATCGCCTTTGAGACTGTAAGCTCAGGATATTCAAGAAGAAGATATTCTGTCTGCGAGTAGGCGTAGGCTTTTACGATTCCCGGAAACAGAAAAAGAAGCGACCAGAGAAGCGTCCAGAGGGATTTCCAAAGTCCGCACAGAATTCCTTTTGCCCATAAAGAAAATCCTTCGATGAAATTCCCGAACTTTACAGGCTCAGGACCGTGGCTCATCTTGATATAAACTCCAAGCATCGCGAAAACAAGGACAAACTCCGCGAATACCGCGAGCCAGCTGACAAGCTCGTCAAAGAATCCCCGGGACGACGGAGCGGAAAAGAACATTTCGCCTGTGATTCCTATTCCGTTTTCCTCTGAAAACTGGTACAAAGCCTGGTTTTCCCTGATGTCCTGGATGTCTCTTCTTATTCCGGGAAGGTTCATAAGCATAAGGACAAGCGATGTGAAAAGCGTCATCATGACAGGGACCGCCCATCTTGACTTCAGCTGCATTTTCGCAAATTTTTTGTATTTCTTTCTGTCAAACATTGTTTAAAAATACTCTGTAAAGCGCAAGATGTCAAACTGAATCTGAACTTGGCTTACGGCTTCCGCGCGGAAATTTTTTGTGGCCGTTATGCAAAAAAAATACCAGAAATAGAAAAATTGTCACACGAATCTGGAAATTGCTGACGCAATTTCTGTCAGAAATTAATATTAGGTCAAATGTCGAGTTTTAATGTATTAGCAAAAATGCACTCTCGGCAAGAACCCGATTATGAAAAACGGCTTCCGCGTTCGTCAAAAAATGTGGTGGTTGAGCAAGTCGAAACCACCAGGCAAGCATATTTGCAACTTTTTAGTTCTCCTTACTCACTTGTGCAGATTGTTTTTCAAATCGGAACCTTGCCTACGTGCATTTTTTATTGTTTGCGAAGAAAACCCTACATTTGACTTATTAATATACCCCAAATGTCGAGTTTTATTGTGCAAAAGTATTGTTTGAACTTCCGCGGAAATCCGTTTTTGCTCCGCGTGGCTCGCGTTGCAATGAAATTATTGACGGTTGCCTTGCAACCTCAACGCTCAAACGCTCGCAAAATCCGTTTTTCGCTCCGTTCACAAATAACTTTTTCGTCCGTAAATAAAAATTCGATATTTAGGCTATTAAATTATAAAACTCGACATTTGGTGGTATATATCTTGTAATTATGGAAAATCGTAGATTTTCCTGAATCCGTGTGATGATTATATTTCATTCTGAAAATCGCGGAGCACGCCGTTGGATAGCGATAGCCGTGGAAGAGCGATTGACATTCGTTTTTTCTTGCTGTATGAATTTGTGAAAGAGGGAAGTTTTCCCTTAGAAAACCAAATTGGAAGGAGTTGAAAAATGAAAAAAGAACTTGCAGCCAAAGTGAATGTCTATCTTGCAGATATAGGCGTTCTGTACATCAAACTTCACAACCTGCACTGGAATGTTGTCGGAAGCCAGTTCAAGGCGGTTCATGAATATCTTGAAAGCCTTTACGATTCGATGGCGGACCTGCTTGACGAAGTGGCGGAGCTTCTGAAGATGAACGGAGAGGCTCCTCTTGCGAGCATGAAAGATTATCTTTCCTCCGCGACTGTCGAAGAGATTGAAAGCAAGGATATCGATGTCAAGTCGGCTATCGAGACAGTGCTTTCAGATTTTGAGACATTGAAGTCAGACGCGCTTGAAATCCGTAAGGATGCCGAAGACAGCGACGAGTTCGCGGTTGTGAACAAAATGGAAGACGACATTGCGGATTTCACAAAGACAATCTGGTTTGTGAAGTCAATGCTGAAATAAAGTCTAATATTTTTCATCTGTAGTTTTTTTGACTTGGAACGCTTTCTGGTTTTGCCGGGAAGCGTTTTTTTTTGTTTGCGGATTCCTGTTTTTCCGCTTACAATTGCTTCTAGCAATGAAACTGATTTCTGCTCCAATGGCTACGATAAGTCATCCGGCGTTCCGCATAATGATAGAAAAATTCGGCGGCTGCGATGAATACTGCAACGAGATGATAAACGCTCCGTCTTTAGTGAACGGCGGCCCTTTTGAAAAATTCTACATAAATCCTTCTCCGTGTCCTGAAAAAATGGTCTGGCAGATTACAGGAAAAGATGTTTCTTCAATAGTAAAGGCGGCTTTGATTCTTTCCGGGCTTCCGGGTCTTGGAATCGATTTGAACATGGGCTGCTGTGCACCTGAAATCGCAAAAAGCGGAGCGGGAATCGCCTGGATGACAAAGCCGGTTTCTGAAACTGAATGCCTTGTGAAGGAAGTCAGGAACGCTATTGATGAAGCGGGAAAGATAAGTGAAAACGTTCCTTCCGAAAATCCGCAAAGAAGAAAGCGTTTTTCGGTCAAATGCAGGCTCGGTCAAGATGATTTTACAGATGAAAGTTTTTTTTCTTTCACAGATATGCTTGTGAAAAACGGAGTTGAGCGGATAACGCTTCATCCGCGCACTGAAAAAGAGAAATACAGGGAAAAACCGCGCTGGATTTACGCGGAAAAGCTTTCCTCTCGCTACAGAAACGAAAATGTCGAGATAATCCTGAACGGCGACATTTCAGACGAGGTTTCACTTTCAAAGGCAGAAGAGATTTGCCCCGGCTCTCACGGATTTATGATTGGACGCGCCGCCTGCCAGAAGCCTTGGATTTTCGCGCGGCTTAAAAAGATTCTTCCTGAAAATCCGGAAAATATTCCTTTCGCTGACGAATTGGCGTTCGCTTTCATCGATGATGTGGTAAAATATCAGCCGGAGGAATTCTGGAAAACCCGGATCCGCAGGTTTTTCTCTTATTACGCCGACAATTTTTCTTTCGCTCATTATTTCAGGACTTTGGTTCTGAACACAAAGACTCCTTGCGAGGCTAAAGAAAAAATCCGCGGGTATTTTGAGAAAGTGAAAGATGACAGGATTTTAAAAATCTATAAATAAAAGAAAACTTTGAAAAAAAACTTTGGAGGTTTTTCTATGAGAATCAAATCGGCTTTGCCGGCTCTGGTTTGCACGCTTCTGGCTTTTGCGGCTTATCCGCAGGATTCAGGCGTTCCCGGCTCTTTTGACAACGCGGCGCCTGACCAGATGTCTGAAGTCCTTGCCCTGGATGCAAAACTGAATCCGGGCGATGACGAGTTTGTCGTCTATTATGTAAGAAAAGACGCGAATTACGCTCCCTGGGCTTTGTGGATCTGGGCAGTTCCGGGCGGAGACGGAGGCGCTTCCTGGCCTTATACGCAAAACTGGAAAGTCCAGGACGGAATCGCTTATATGCGTCTTAAAACCGACGGAAGCCAGACAGGCGGGACAAAAATCATTTCCGATGAAGGAACTGTAGGTCTTATCGTCCGCCAGAAAGAAGAATGGAACAAGGACGGAAACAGCGACAGAATATGGAACGCGAACACTTCAAGAAAAGTCGCGATTTTTTCAGGCGACCAGAACACTTACGCCGCCGCGGACTACAGGCCTTCTGTGAAATCCGCTTCTCTTTTAAAGCTGAACGAGATTTATGTTAAGCTTTCAGGAAGATACGGGCTTGACACAGACGGCGGCTCTTCGGGATTTTCTGTTGTTTCTACAGAAGGAAAAGAATACAGAATCTCTAAAGTCGTGAACGCGAACAGTCCTTCAGATTTGTCCAGGAACATGACAAAAGATGTCCTTATCCGGCTTTCAGAAAACGTCGACATAGGCGAAAATCTTGTGCTTAAAAACGACGCTTTCCTTGGCGACGCGAAAATCAGCAGCGTGAATCTTGCGGTGCAGATTGCGGAGTCTTCTGTTCCGTCATCAAATACAGCTTTGGGCTGTTCATTTGACGGAAACAAGGCTTCTTTTGCTCTCTGGGCTCCGACCTCATCTTCCGCGAAAGTTCTTGTCTATAAAAACGACGGCGATGAGTCTGTCTGGAAAACCTTTGAAATGACAAAGAATTCAAAGACAGGAGTATGGAGCGCGGCTTACGAAGGAAGCGACATCGACGGCGCGTTCTACGAATATGAGATTAAAAACTCGAAGGGAACAGTGAGAGTGCTTGACCCTTACGCTCTTTCGATGGCTTATTTTGACGGAAAAGGCGGAGCGGGCAGAGGAGCGGTCGTGAACCTTTCAAGCGAAAAGGCAGGCGAAGTCACAGAGCCTTATGTGAATCTTTCTCAAAGGGAAGACGCGGTAATCTACGAGGTTTCTGTGCGCGATTTCACGGTTTCTCCGGATTCAAATGTTAGAGCTACGCCCGGAACTTTCAACGCGTTTGTCGAGAAAATTCCTTATCTTAAAAGCCTTGGAATAACCCATGTCCAGCTTCTTCCTGTAGTGAACTTTTATTTCAACGACGAGGCGGACAAGTCCTATGAAAATTCAGGAACTGTGAACGGAAACAACTACAACTGGGGCTACGACCCTCACAATTATTTTACGCCTGAAGGCTGGTACGCAAGCGACCCTCACGACCCTTACACAAGAATCCGCGAGCTCCGAAATCTTGTAAACGAATGCCACAAGGCAGGAATCGGAGTTCTTCTTGATGTTGTGTACAACCACATGGCGACAACTCAGTTCCTTGACGACATCGTTCCGGGTTATTATTTCAGGACAGACGCGAACGGCGCCTTCAAGTCGAATTCAGGATGCGGAAACGACACTGCGACTGAACGGAAGATGATGAAAAGAATCGTGCTTGACTCGACGACGCACTGGGTCAAAAACTACAAGGTCGACGGATTCAGGTTTGACCTTATGGGGCTTATGGAAGCGTCTTCTGTGACAGATTCGTACAATCTATGCAGGAAAATAAATCCTTCTGTCCTGTTTGAAGGCGAAGGCTGGAAAATGTACAACGGAGAGTCCGGGACTGTCGGAATGGACCAGAATTACATGACAAGGACAAATTCTGTCTCTGTGTTCAACGACGAATTCCGTGACATCATAAAGGCAGGCGGATTCAACGAGACAGGACGCGGATTCATCACAAAAAAATCCACTGACGGGCAAAGGCTTTTCGCGAACATGACAGGCTCTCCTTTAAGCAATTACCGCGCGGACGACCCCGGCGACAATCTGAACTATCTTGTGTGCCACGACGGGCTTACTCTTCACGACGCGATTGTCCACAACCTTCGACTTGACGAGGAAAAAGACCGCAAGGAAATAATCGACAGGATAAAGCTCGGAAACTTCACTGTTCTTACTTCTCAAGGGGTCGCTTTTCTTCACGCGGGGCAGGAGCGCGGACGGACAAAGCCGAATGTGCGCGGCGCGAAAAATGAATCAATCGGAAACTTTGTGCGCAACAGCTACGACTCTTCGGACAACATAAACCAGTTTGTCTGGACTCTGGACGAGGACTATGAAAGCCTCAGGAAATATACAGAAGGCCTTATAGAAATCAGAAAGTCGAACAAGGTTTTCAGGACAGGCGATGCTAAGAAAATCAGAAAGAATTTCAGGAATCTTGATATTGACGATCCGCTTGGGCTTGTGTTCGGATACACAGTCAAGGACGGAAAAAACTCTTGGGTAATCATTATCAACGCGAAATCGGAATCTGTGAAAATAAATGTTGGCGTTTTTTTGGATAATGGTGTAATATTAGTAGATAACGAGACTTCGGATAAAGACGGAATTGCTGAGCCGAAAGGTGTTGAAATCTCAGGCGAAACAGCGACTCTTGCTCCTCTTACCGCGACAGTCATTCGTTTATAAAACCTGATCTTTTTATTTTAATTTTAATGGAGGACAAAATGAAAAGAATCGTTATTGCTGCAATGGCAATCGCTATGGCCGCATCATCGCTTTTTGCTCAGAGCAGGGCAAGCCTGATGGTCTGGGAATCTTCTGGAACAGAGAAGAGATTTGTTCAGTACGCAATCAATCAGTACAGAAAGATTGACAAAAGAACAAAGATTTCTTATCAGCCTGTAGAGGCTACAGATGCCCGCGCGAAAATCGAGCTTGACGGACCTGCTGGAGTTGGCGCGGATATTTTCACAACACCGCATGACCACATCGGCGCTTTGGTGACTGGCGGACACGTTCTTCCTGTTGACGATGCTGACGCTTACATGGCTGACTTCATCGATATGGCGAGAATGGGTGCCTCTTACGACGGAGTTATCTACGGCTATCCGCTCGGCGCTGAGACTTACGCTCTTTTCTACAACAAGAAGCTCATCAGCGAGGCTCCAAAAACTTGGGACGAAGTGATTGAGTTCGCAAAAACATTCAACAACAAGGCTGAAAACAAATACGCTCTTGTATGGCCGGTTGCTGACGGTTATTACGGATATATGTTCATGGAATCGTTCGGCGCTCCTTTGTTCGGACCTAACCACAACGACAGAAGACAGCACAACCTGAACAGTCCTGCCGCTGTAAGAGGTCTTACATATTTCCAGAACTTGAGAAAACAGATTCTTGACATTCCTGCCGTTGACGCTTCAGGAGACTTCTGCAACGCAGAATTCTCTGAAGGAAAAGCCGCTATGATTATCACAGGCCCTTGGAAGACAAATGACTTCAAGGCTGCTGGAATCGACTTCGGAATCACAACTGTTCCTGCTTTCCCTGGAACAGGAAAACCTGCCGCGAACACATTCTCAGGCGTCCGGCTTGCGTTCGTTTCTTCTTATACACAGTATCCTGACCAGGCAAAAGCGTTCGCAAAATTCATGACTTCAAAAGAAATGCTCCAGAGAAGATATGAGCTTACAGACCAGATTCCTCCAAGAAAGGACATCACAACAAACGACCCTCTTTCCAACGGAATCAAAGACCAGCTTCAGTATGCTGTCGCTATGCCTACAATTCCTCAGCTTGGAACTTACTGGTCAGCAATGGGTTCTGCCTACTCAGGAATCTGGGACGGAGACCCTGTGACAACAGCGCTTAACGCTGCCGCCGCTGCAATGGAAGCCGCAAAATAAGCCAAAAGCTTTTTGCGATTTTTCATTGGCTTAATCGGGTACAGAATGTATATCCAGTCTTATGGATGTACATTCTGTATGTTTTATTGCAAAGGAGTATGGAATGGATAATACCGTGAACCCAGAAAAACTGAAAAAAGCTCCATTGGCGTCTAAATGTTTTATGGGCTTGGGACAGATTTTGTACCTTAAACAGTATATTCGAGGCGCGCTTTTCGCATTGGTAGAAATCGCCATTATCTGCGCTGTTATATTCGGTACGAAAAAAATTATTCCTGCGGACAAATCTGTTGACGATGAGATGCGGGGACTTCCTGAGACAACCGAAATGGTCGAGTATCTTCAGGACAATGATTACAAAAATGTTGATAAATTCGTAGAGGCGCGCACTGCCGCTATGAAGTCTTTTGTTGAAAAAAAATCAGTGAAAATAATCGAGAAAAACCTAAAATCCGCTGAGGCTGAAGTCGCGAAAGCGGAAAAGGCTCTGGAAAAGGCGCAGGCTAAACTTGAGAAGGCTGAAGAAAGCGGCAAAGATAACAAAATCGCTCTTGCCGAAAGCGCTCTTGAAGAGGCTGAGACAAATCTTTCTGAGGCTGAAGAGGAGTATTTCTCGATTGAGTCCACAAAAGAGCTTGCCGATGAAAATCTCGCTTTGATTTCTTACGACGACCTTTATGAGCAGATTGATTCAATCGAGCTTTTCGTGTACGACACAGACAACGATGAAATCATAAATGAATACGAAAAGCTTTCTGCAAAGCACAACAGGCGGCTTTCAAAAGTCATGGCGAAAATCGCCGACAAGAAATATGCTGAAGAAGTGAAAGAAGTCAAAGCCGGAATGAAAGGAAGCCCTCGTTCCGATGTGAAAGAGGCTTTGGCTGATGTCGTCAATGATTTTGACGAAAACTATGACGGATGCAGCCTTTGCCGCAGGGCTCACAACGACGGAAGACGCACGACTATGCACAGAGCATGGTTCCGCGGCCCGCTTGTAAGCGCAATCGCAGGACTTATCACTCTCGGTTCAAAACAGCCTACAAATCTTACAAGATATATGGATCATTCCATCTTTATGATGATCAACGGTATTTTCGCCCTGATAATCATCGCTTTCTTTGTATTGCTTTACATAATCAATGTGAGCAGCACAAAGACTGCTGTAAAGAAAATCTTGAAGAATGAGAAGTTCCCTACATTCAAAGAGTCCAAGAACGACATTTCGCAGAACGCGTTCGCCACAATCGGTATCGCGCCGAGCGTTGTCATGATCGCGATTTTCTCTTTGATTCCTCTTCTTTTCTCTGCTTTGGTCGCGTTCACAAACTATTCTTCGCCGGACCATATTCCGCCGAACAACCTTGTCGACTGGGTTGGAATTGAAAACTTTGTCACGATGTTCTCTACAAGAATCGGCGGCGGTGAATGGGCAAAGACATTCGGCTGGACTGCGTTATGGACAATCGTGTGGGCAGTATTCTCGACATTCACCTGTTTCTTTGTCGGATTCTTCTATGCGTTCGTTCTTCAGGACAAACGGGTTGTAATCCCTGGATTTTTCAGGACAGTTTACATTCTTCCGTACGCGATTCCTACAATGCTTTCTCTGTTCGTGTGGGCAAACCTTTTGAACGGAACTATCGGTCCTATCAACAGGACATTGCAGATGATTGGCCTTATAGAACAGCCGATTCCGTGGCTTTCAAGTCCTAATGTCGCGAAATTCTCACTGATTTTCGTGAACATCTGGATAGGATTCCCGTACTCGATGATTCTTACGACATCTTCAATGACAGCGATTTCAAACTCGCTTTACGAGGCGGCTGTCATCGACGGCGCGACAAAATGGCAGCAGTTCAAGAGCATCACTTATCCGCTTGTTATGTTCCAGCTTAAACCGACGCTGATTATGCAGTTTGCGGGAAACATCAACAACTTCGGCGCGGTCTTCTTCTTGACTGGAGGCGGACCTAATATGCCTCAGCCGGGACTTACAACGACAACAAACTGCGGCGCTACAGACCTTTTGATTTCATGGATTTACAAGCTTACTATGAACACGCCTTCAAGGTATCATCTTGCGTCTGTGCTTTCTATCCTTGTATTTGTTGTTCTGGTTCCGTTTGCTTTGTATAACTTCACAAGAACCAAGTCATTCAAGGAAGGAGAATTGTAATTATGAAAAAGATAATAAATAAATCAACTCCTGTTAGTATTCTTTTGAATTTGATTCTGATTATAAACTGTATAATCGTTCTTTATCCTGTACTGTTTACAATCAGCTCTTCTTTCTCTGTCTCAAGTTCCTTGGCGGCTTCTTCTGTAATTCCTTTCACATCGCAGACTGACAGGACAGAATACTATGACTGCGACAACTGCAACGGCACAGGAAAAATTCTTGCCAAGAATGCGATGAGGCAGGAAGTTGTTGACGGCGAAGTTGTTCTTTCTGAGGAAGGCGACCTTGAAATCGACTGCGACAAATGCGGCGGTTCGGGACGGCTTTCCAAGACAAAATCGTCTTTCAGCTTCAAAAAGCCTTCTCTTTATCAGTACAGAAGACTTCTCACAGATTCTGACAAATATGTGAAGCTCAACGCCGCTGAAAGAGCGCAGGAAATCCGCCCGATGCTTGGAACAAACTACAAGCACTGGTATCTGAATACTCTGAAAATCGCTTGCCTTAACACAATCATCACAGTTCTTATCTGCACATTGTCAGGCTATATTTTCAGCCGCTTCAGTTTCACAGGACGCAAGCAGATTATGGCTTCCATGATTGTATTGCAGATGTTCCCTTCATTCATCGGAATGGTTGCGACTTATGTAATTCTCTGGAAGTTCAACGCCCTGAACACTTTGTGGGGACTTGTCCTTGTCTATTCGGCAGGCTCGATTCCGTTCAACTCTCAGCTTATGAAAGGCTATTTCGACACAATGCCGAAAGACATTGCGGAAGCGGCTTATATCGACGGCGCGTCTCCTCTTGTCGCTTTTATAAGAGTAATTCTTCCGGCCGCAAAGCCTCAGATTGTTTTCTTGACCCTGACATCATTCACAGGACCTTGGATGGACTATATCTTCCCTCGAATGGTTCTGCGTTCTGACGACAAGAAGACTTTGGCTGTCGGTCTTTACGAAATGATAAGCGGTCGTTCCAATGACAACTTCACTATGTTCGCGGCAGGAGCGATTCTTGTAGCGGTTCCGTTTGCTGTCCTGTTTATGGCAGGCCAGAGAACATTGCTCATGTCTTTGGCGGGAACAAGCGGCAAAGAGTAACTTTCAGTTCATTCCGTACTTTTATTTGCAGGCTTCAGAAATGTTGCCTGCATTTTTTTTGTCTTTTTTCTTGTCTTTGTGATAAAATGAAATCTGAAAAAATTTGGAGTGAGATAAAAATTCTGGAGGACTTATGTTTGATACAGTTCTGTTGAAAAGAAGAATGTTTTTTGCCTTTGCCGCCATCTCTGTTTTCAGTATGGCGGTCTACGCAAAACCGAAAAAGCAGGCGATTGACCCTGAAAAAGCGATCACAGAGCTTGCGCCACTAAAGCGCGAGGCGAACAGACCTGGAGAAGGTGTTTACTACAGTCTTTTTGTGCGCGCGTTCGCGGACGGAAACGGCGACGGAATCGGAGATTTCAAAGGGCTCACAAAAAAGCTTGATTATCTGAACGACGGCGATGACACGACGACAGATGACCTGGGAATAACAGGCTTGTGGCTTCTTCCTGTTTTTGAATCGCCTTCTTATCACGGATATGATGTTGACGATTATTACAAGATAAATCCTGAATACGGAACGATGGAAGACTTCGAGAAATTCATCGCCGAATGCGACAAGCGCGGAATCAATGTTATTCTTGATATGACCTGCAACCATTCTTCATCGTACAACAGCTGGTTTGTGGAATCCAGGAAACCTGACAGTCCGTACAGAACATGGTACAGATGGATAAGCGATGAGGACACCGACCAGCCTGAATTCGGCTATCACGGGCCTTACAATCTGAAGCAGAAGGCTTTGGGAAGCGCGGTCTGGAATATCGATATGCTGAATAAAGGAACAGACTCAAAAGGCAGAGAGATGTTCTATTATTACGCGGGGGTTTTCTCTCCTCAGATGCCTGATTTCAACATGGATGAGCAGGCGGTCCGCGAGGAGTTCAAGAAAGTGTTTAAATTCTGGCTTGATAAAGGAGTTTCAGGATTCCGTTTTGATGCGGCGGGACACATCTACAACGCAGGCGAAGTCCGTCCGGGAACAGAAACGCTTTCAAAGGCGGTTGATTTCTGGAAAGAGATGAACGATTATATCCTCTCTGTCAAGCCTGACGCTTATTCAGTCGCGGAAGTCTGGGAGCCTACAGCGACAAGAGCGAGATATATGGCAGGAATGCAGTCAAACTTCCATTTCGATCTGGGAACTCTGATTTCCCAGATTATAAACAACCAGGAGGCGAACGACAGGAAAAACGCTCCCGACGATTCCGACACATCGACTTACAACGGATACGCAAGAAGCCTTGAAGGCGAATACGCTATGTATGCCGCCCAGAATCCGGCTTATATCGATGCGCCTTTCCTTTCAAACCACGACCAGGCCCGTTCCGCAGCCGCTTTGAGAAACAATCCTGCGAAGATAAAGCTTGCCGCCGATATGTATATTCTTGCGGAAGGTCTTCCGTTCATTTACTACGGCGAAGAGATCGCGATGAAAAGCGGCGCGCAGGACGAGTCAAAGCGGACTCCGATGGTCTGGGACAAACCTAAAAAGGACAAGCTTCAGTCAAGATGGAACGAAGAGCCTATGTACGCCGGAACTGTCGTGTACAACAGGAACACGGTTTCTGTAAAAGACCAGGCAAAAGACCCTGACTCGATTCTGAACCATTACAAGCGTGTTGTCCGCGTGAAGACCGCGCATCCTGCTTTGTTCAAAGGCCGGCTTCACGCTGTAGGAGTGGACAATGCTGTAGTCGAGTCGTACACGATGACTTCGGAAGAGGAAACCGCTTTTGTCCTTCACAATGTGTCGTCGACAAGAACTGAAACTGTGACGCTTCCCGGCGAAGCGGACGGAATGTCGCTTGTCTACGCGGCGAATCCTGGAGTTTCGCTTTCGGACGGAAAACTCACAATTCCTCCGATGACTTCAGTTGTTCTTGCAAAAAACAATTAGAACACTAAAAAACATAAGGACTGTCCGAAAATGAAGTTTCCTTCAAAAACGGACAGTCTTTTTTGCCGGAAATTTATTCATCAGAAAATTGATTCAATGAAAATAAAAATAATTGCGGCTTCCGTTCTTTTTCCCTCAATTCTTGTGATTCTTGCCGCCGTCTCAGGATGCAGAAAGACGGAAGAGATGACGCTTTCTGAAATCCAGGCGCTTATCGAAAAAGGCGATTCGGTTCTTGTAGAGAAGACAGTTTCAAAGCCTTATTCTGGCGAGAAATTCAAATCAGGAAAACGCGGCGGAGTCTGGAACGACACATTGCTCAGCGACCCGAAGACTTTCAACCAGCATATCGCAGAACGCGACGCGACAAGCGCAGGGATAATCAGCCTCACTTTGGACAGCGCGCTTGAATACGACCCGACTTTGCGTGAATGGAAAAGCCATTGCGCTTCCGCGGAAATCGAGACGGACGAGAAAAACAATACTCTCACAGTCCATTACACTTTGCGCGAGGATATTTTCTGGTCGTGGCACGGAAAAGAAGAGAAAGTTCCTGTCACAAGCGACGACATTGTTTTCTGGTACAATGAGATCGAAGGCGACGAGGCTTTCCAGTCCAGCGGATTCAATTCTCATTTTGTGGCGATGGAAGACGGAAGCGTGAGCGAAGTCAGATGCGTTAAAATCGATGAAAAGCGATTTGATTTCATTTATCCGAGGATTGTCGCAGACCCTTTTTTGTCCTCGAACCCGACAATCTGCCCGAGTTTCATATACAAAAAGGCGAAAGACGAGGGCGGAGCTGAAGGCGTTAAAAACCTTTTTTCCGCCGACGCTGACGTGAAGACAATTCCCTCGTGCGGAAAATGGTACATAACAGAATACACTCCGGCGCAGCGTCTTGTCTTGAAAAGAAATCCTTATTACTGGGAAAAAGACGAAAACGGAACGAACATTCCTTATTACGACGAGAAGGTTTTTCAGATTGTCGGCGACCAGAACACGGATTATCTTCTTTTCAGGCAGGGAAAGACAGAGCTTTATTCTGTCCGCCCCGAAGAGCTTTACGATGTCGTTGAAAACCAGAAAGACGGCTACACTGTTTTCAACGCGGAAGGAAGCCTTGGAAGCCAGCTCTGGAGTTTCAACCAGAATCCTAAAAACAAGGACAAGAGTTTTTACAGATGGTTTTCATCAAAAAAATTCCGTCAGGCGATGAGTTGCCTTTTGAACCGCGAGAGGATTATCTCCCAGACTTTCAGAGGGCTTGCCGAGCCGAACTACAGTTTTTTCTCCGAGATAAATCCTTTTTACGACCCTGATATTGAGCTTGAATACAAATACAATCCCGGACGCGCTCTCTCTCTTCTTGAAAGCGACGGATTTTATCTTGACGGAAATGTTCTTTCCGACAATGAAGGAAAGCCTGTCGAGTTTGACATTTCCGTTCCTTCTTCCTCAGCGGCGGCAAACGACATCGCGGTGATTTTAAGCGACGAGCTTTCAAAAGTCGGAATCAGGCTTAATGTCCGTCAGGTCGAGTTCCAGAAAATGGTTGAGGATCTGACAAAAAACTACGGCTGGCAGTCGATTATAATCGGGCTTGGAACAAATTCTTTTCCATCGCAAGGAAGCAATGTCTGGCCGTCAAGCGGAAATCTCCATCTCTGGAATCCGCTCCAGGAGAAGCCTGCGACAGAATGGGAGGCGCGGATTGATTATCTTTACAACGAAGGCTCGTACACAATCGACAGGGAAAAAGCGAAGGCAATCTGGGACGAGTACCAGAGAATCATTCTTGACGAATGTCCTGTGATTTATCTTGTCAGGCAGAAGAGCTTTGCTGCGGTGCGCGACAGATGGAACTTTGAGAATTTTTATTACGACAACAGGAACGGCGCGATGACCGACTGGATTTTTCTTTCGGATTCATGGAAGTGATTCTTTGATTTACGAGGCGTTTTATGTATATGAAAAATGTCAGGGCTTTCTTCGGAAAAGTGGAAAATCTTGTTTCTTTTCCCTGGAAGTCGTTCAGAAAAAAATCTCCGCTTTTGAGCTTTATTTTAAGCCGCTTTTTCACGATGCTTGTCCTTCTTTTTCTTCTGGGATTTGTGCTTTTCGCTCTTATGGAGCTGGCTCCGGGCGATATTGTTGACCAGATGATGAGCCAGCAGCTTTTAAGCAGCATGGATTCAGGAAAGTCTGATTCCCGGAGCGGAGCAGGACAGAATGACGACAGTTTTTCAGAAAAACAGATGGCCGCCCTGAGGAGCGAATTCGGGCTGGACAAGCCTTTTTATGTCCAGTATTTCAGATGGCTTTCCCGCGTGATTGTCCACCACGACCTGGGAACAAGCCTTGTGTCAAGAGCGCCGGTTTCTTTTCTGATTGGAAGCAGAATCTGGAATTCCGTGCTCCTGAATTTGATTTCCCTTGTCTTTATCACGGTTTTCTCGTTTCTTCTTGGAGTTTATTTTTCAAGCAAGGCAGGAACTCCGCTCGACACTGGAGTGACTTTTTTCGCTCTTTTTTTCCACGCGTTTCCGGGAATTCTTCTTCTGATTCTTCTTCAGCTTTTCGCTTCGGTGACAAACCTTTTTCCTGTCACGGCTTATCCTGATTTTCCGTTCCGTTCTTCTCCGCTCAGGTTTTCGTTCAGTTATGTCCATCATGTTTTTCTTCCGCTTCTTGCAAGTTTTCTGGGAGGATTCGGAAGCACGATGAGAATGATCCGCTCGACTATGCTTGACCAGATGGGGCTTCCGTACATTTTCGCTTTGAGGGCGCGCGGAATAAGCGAAAGACGCGTTTACCTGAACCATGCTTTCAGGAACACTTTGAATCCGTACATAACAGGAAGCGCGAATCTTCTTGCGAGCCTTTTTTCAGGCTCGATGGTCCTGGAGATAATTTTCGCCTATCCGGGAATCGGACGGCTTATGTACGAGGCGGTCCTGCAGCAGGACGTGAATCTGGTTCTTGCGAACACAATGTTCATCTCGTTTCTGGTTCTTCTTGGAATGCTTCTGAGCGATATTCTTCTTGCTTTTGTTGACCCTAGAATCCGCTACGGAAAGGAAGGCTCGTGATGGGAAAATTTTTTGACTATCTAAGGACGCGTCCTCTTGCTTTCGCTTCGTTTTGTGTTCTTGCTTTCCTGTACTTTGTCATGATTTTCGCGGATTTCTTCGCGCCTTATCCCGCGACGCTTACTTTCGAGGAGAACACTTTTCATCCTGCGAATGTGCAGTTTTCGTCAAAGGGAATTCTTGTCCGCGAGTACAGGGCGGTGAACAAATCCTCCTGGCGTTATGTCCGCGTGAAAGACGATGAATATATACACAGAATGCGTTTTTTTGTCCGCGGCGGAGAATACAGAATTTTCGGGCTTGTCCCGTGCGATGTTCATCTTTTCGGAAGCGATTCGGATTATCCTGTCTATCTTTTGGGCGCGGACAATCTTGGACGCGACCTTTTTTCGCGCATTGTCTACGGCTCGCGGATTTCACTTACAATCGGATTTGTCGCGACTTTTGTCTCGCTTTTTCTTGCGGTTCTTTTAGGCGGAATCTCAGGTTATTTCGGCGGAAAGACAGACTGGACGATAATGCGCTTCGCGGAATTTTTCATGCTGATTCCGACGATGTATTTTATTCTCTTTTTGCGTTCCCTTTTGAACTCCCAGATGGACAGCGGAACTTCGTATATGGTGATAACCATTATCCTTGCTCTTGTCGGCTGGCCCGGCTCTGCAAGGACGATACGCGGAATGGTCCACTCGATAAAAAGAGAGGAGTTTGTCCTTGACGCTTCTCTTGAGGGAGTTCCGTCTCTTGTCGTGATTTTCAGGCACATAATTCCGCAGGTCTCAAGCCTTCTGATTGTGAGCACCGCGCTCAGCATTCCGGGTTTTATCATGAGCGAGACGACTTTGAGTTATCTCGGGCTTGGAATATCCGATCCGAGCGTAAGCTGGGGCTCTTTGATAAACCGCGACATCTCCACAGTCTCGAATCTGAAGAATTTTCCATGGCTTCTGTATCCTGTCCTGCTTCTTCTTGCTGTGACGCTTTCGTTCAATTTTATCGCCGACGCGATGCGTGATTTTTTCGACCCGTACAATTCAGTTTTCAAAAAGAAGAGAAAATTCTTCCGCGCGGAAAGAAACGTTCTGGGCACGGAAAAGGCTCTCTTTGGAACGGAAGGAAAATTTGTAAAAGCCGAAAACAAGCCTGAAAATCCTGAAAGGAACATTTCCGGAACGGAAAGAAAACCTGAAATTCCTGAAAAAGACATAATTCTTTCAGTAAGGAATCTTCATGTGACTTTTGAGATTCTCAGGGGAACAAAACGGGCCATGATGTATGCGACGCGGGGAATAAGCTTTGATTTGAAAAAAGGCGAGGTTCTTGGAATTGTCGGCGAGTCGGGAAGCGGAAAGTCTGTGAGCACGGCAGCGATTCCCGGCCTTACAGGAGCGAACAGTTATGTCGAGGGAAGCATAATTTACGGCGGAAAAGATCTGGCAAAGCTGAGCCAGAAAGAGCTCCGGTCATACCGCGGAAAAGAAATCGCCCTTGTCTTTCAGGAGCCGGGACGTTCGTTCGACCCTTTGCAGACAATCGGGAATGTTTTCCTCGAGGCTTTCAGGAATTCTGATTCATCAATTACAAAAGAGGAAGCCGCAAGAAAAACCGTTCGGCTGCTGAATGAAGTCGGGCTTCCTGACGCTGAAGGAAGGCTTAAATCCTATCCGCATCAGTTTTCGGGCGGACAGCTTCAGAGAATCGGAATCGCGCTTTCCCTTGCCCAGGACTGCAAGGTTCTCATAGCCGACGAGCCAACGACCGCTTTGGATGTCACAATCCAGGCTCAGATTGTTTCGCTTCTTCTCAGGCTTAAAGAGGAACGCGGGCTTTCTGTGATTTTCATAAGCCATGACATCAATCTTGTCGCCGAGATAAGCGACAGAATCTGTGTTATGTACGGCGGAAAAATCGTGGAGATTTCTTCTTCGGACAGGATAATCGAAAACCCGTCCCATCCTTACACAAAAGCTCTGATAAAATCCTTGCCGCGTTTCGGCTTTCATTACACGGACTCAAAAATGTATTCGATTCCAGGACGGGTCCAGAATCCTGAAAGCATTTTCAAAGGCTGTCCTTTTTCTCCGCGCTGCGAATACGCGAAAGAGGAATGCCGCCTTTCAGATTCAGAATGTTATATGATGAAATAAATAATCAGAATGTCGACTTTTATAAAACAGTGCAAAAATGCACTCTCGGCAAGAACCCGATTATGAAAAACGGCTTCCGCGTTCG
>CAZSHF010000034.1:0-25393 GCA_964606655.1 uncultured Treponema sp. | reverse complement strand
TCGCCAAAGTCCGTGTCAACTTGCAAAATAATAAACTGTCCGGCTTTGCGATTTCGTGCAATTTCCGGAGCGTCAATTTTCATGTACCAAGTTGCCGAAGCGTCCGACAGCTTTCTTTTCTCAAGAATTTCAAACATAACAATATTTTCCTTCAGTTCAAAATATTCGGAACATTCTAATATAAATGAGAAAAATTTTCTACTTTTCGATTTTTTGATTTTTCGCAGCATTTCATATTTGTTCAAAGCGACCTCCAAAACCAGGCTAATCCAGTTTTGGAGCATAAGGTTCTGAATTTTTATAACTTAAAGTTTTTTGTTCTCTCTGCCGATTCTTTAATATGATAAATAGTATAGGAAAGTTGTTTTCCAGAGGAGTAATTATGAAAAAGTTCGCGCTGCTTGTTTTATGCATGTCTTCATTCCTGTTGGCGGTTCTGGTTTCGTGCGAAGTCGGACTTGGAAAAGCGGTCGACACAGTTTCTCCGACCGTTGAGATTGAAGAGCCTTCCGCGGATTTTATTGTCCGCGACGAATTTGTGATGTCGGGAACTTGTTCCGATGACCAAGGCGTCGCTTCCATAAAGATTACTTTAAAGAATACATCTACAAAAACTGTTTACGGGCCGTTTGATGCTGAAATCAGCGGACAGAACGATTCCTGGACTTGTGAGATAAATCCGTTTGATAAAGAAGAGCCGATTCCTGACGGAACTTATGAAGCGTCGGCGGTCGCAAAGGACGCTTACGGAAGGGCGACAACAGGAACAAAGACTTTTTCGATTGACAACACTCCGCCGCTTCTGGTTTTGACAAGACCTTCAACAAAAGTCGCGGCGGCAGGAAGCGAACAGAACTTTGACACTTACGGCGCGGAGTTCGACATAACAGGACAAGTTGCCGACGACAGCAATGTGGATAAACTTGTGGTTTCTGTTTACAGCGACGCGGAATGCACAAATCTTCTTAAAGACATCCAGCTGAACAATGTTCCTCCGACAATAGAACTTGCCGCGGCAAAATGGAACGCGGATGAAAACGACGAGCTTTTCGGATTCTACGAAGAAATTTACGGCTTTGAAAAAACAGGAACAAAACAGTTTTACTGCACTGTGACAGTTTACGATGAAGCGCGTCATTGTCCTTCCGTAGAAAACGATGAAGGAAATTCCAGGACCGCGTATTACCTTTACAAAGATATTTATTCCGCTCTTCTGAACAAATACAAAGTCACAGAACTTTATCACATCTTGAACGGTTCTTATAAACCTGAAGAAAACAAAACTTCAAAAAACGCTTCGAAGGAATCTGAGCAAGCTTTGTCGGTGGAAAAAATAACAGACGAAGTGAACGCGGTTTTGGATTCCTGCGAGACAAAAGCAGGCTCGTTCACTCTGAATCCTGAAAACAGCCCGACTTTCACTTTAAGCGGATTCGATTCCTTTGATTTGATAGACGCGAAAACTTCCGCGGAAAAATACCAGAAAATCACTGGGGAAGAAAGCGGCTTTGGGCTTTTGAACGGAAGCGCGGTCACAGTGAAATTTTCGGCGGGACTTGATAAATCTCCGCTTGTCGAGGAATCTCTGGGATTCTGTCTTGTCCCTTGGATTCAGGATGAATCGGACGGAACTTGGAGCGCGGATTTAAACGACAAAATCTGGATAATCAGGCCTTATGAAAAAGATTCCGGCGGAAAATACACACAGGAAATCGATGTTTCGGATTTTGAAAGCGGAAAACAGGCGGAAGCGAAAACTTACTACGAAAACGCAAGAAAATATCTTACGACAGTCGGTTCTTACGACTTTACCGCGACGATGAACATCTCTTCCAGCAATCTTCTTCACATAAAGACAGGAAATGTCTACGAGTTAAGAGCGGTCGGCTGCGACGAAAACGGAAACTCGTTCCTGAATGATTCGCGCTACGGATTTTATCTTCAGTCAAGCGGACTTGCGCCGAGCATTTCTGTGACAGAAATCGACGGAAAAACTGCAAAATCAACATGGTTCGTCGCTGAAGGAAATTCGATGAAGATAAAAGGAACTGTAAGCGCGGAAGACAAAACCCAAGTGAAAATCAAAGTCACGGACAACGAGAAAAACACAGTCGCGTTCACAGGAAAGGAAATTTTGTATGAGTCAAGCGATTCTCCGGTCGCGGAATCCTGGGAACTTGAGATTCCGAACGAATATTTTGAAAGCACAAAAGACTCTGAAGGAAAAGCGGTCAGTTCAAATTACACAGTGAATATCATGGCGACTTGCGGAACCAGAAGCGCGGAAAAAGAAATTTCTGTCGGCTACGATGTTGAAGGTCCGGAAATCGAAATCGCTTCGGTTTTGCCTTACGCATCTTTAGCGGCTGACGGAAGTTCTGGAAAAAACATTTATACAGTGAACGGAAAATTCAGCGTCAAAGTGCGGGCAAGCGATTCGTTCTACAAACTTTCCGAAACTGAAAACATAGTCTTTGAGATTTTCGATTCGGAAGATTCAGGAAACCAGAAATCAGTTTACTATTTTGACACAGGAAGCCCGAATTTTGAAAAGGAAATCGATTCGCGTTCTGACCTGAAGGATTTTGACAAGCACAATCTTAAAATCGTCGTGACGGCTTACGACTACGCAGGAAATAAAACTGTAGTCGAGCAGCAGATTTACCTTGACCAGGACACAGACAAGCCTTCGATTGAGCTTCAGAATGCGGTCACAAAAGACAGGACCGGCGAAGGCGAAAGCGAAAAAATTGTTGACTACACAAAAGAATATCCTTCGGATGGAACAAAAAATGTTTTCCTTTCCGCCGCGGAGCTTTCTGCAAGAATTTCAGACGACGACGGAATCGAAAGCGTTTCCGTGAATCTTTATAAAAGTCCGTACAAAGACGGCGACAAGCCGGTGGCAGAATACTCAGAGACTGTTCAAAAATCGGAAATCACATCCAATCCTTATCTTCTTGCATATAAACTTCCGACGGAATCAGAAGAGTTCAGAGCGGAAATAATTGTTAAAGACACGGAAAACGGAACTGAATCGATTTCTGTTTTCTTCCTGAAAATCGATTCGGGCGCGCCGACTTTGAAAACTTTCTATCAGATTCAGGGCGAAGAATCTTCCTGGAACCAGAAGACAGAAATGCAGAACGCAAATTCGGTCGCAATCACAAAAGCGTACAGATTCATTTACGAGGCGAGCGGAAATTACGGACTTTCAAAAACCGAGCCGGTTAAGGTGAAAGTCTGCAAGACTGATTCCAGCGGAAATGCGACAGAACTTGATTCTTCAAGTTACACAAATGTTTTTTCGCTGAACGGAACAGACGGAAAAGGCGGAACCGGAACTATTTCTGTCTCCGCGAATTCTTCGGGGCAGGGAAGCCAAGGTTCAGGAATTCAGGACGACGGAACTTACTCTTACGAGATTACAGTGACAGATTCAAACGGAAAGACAACAAAAGCGGAACGCTTCATTGTGCTCGACACAGCCTCGCCTGAAATTTCGGTTGTTTCGCCGGATGAAGACACTGAATGGATAACGGCAAGTTCAAACAGGCTTTCAATAAACGGAACTGCGACCGACGACAACGGAGTAAAATCGGTTTATTACAAAGCGCGCGGCGAAAACGAAAGCCTTGTTGTTCCGGACACTCCGCTTTCTGATTCGGAATGGACAAAACTTGGCTGGAAAAAAGCGAACGGGACTTCAAGCTGGAAAATCGCGGATTATGAGCTTTCCGAAGGCTCGAACAGAATCGCTTTTGCCGCCGTGGACATTTACGGAAACTGTTCCTGCAAAACTGTCAGGGATTTTAAATACGACGGAAAATCGCCTGAAATTGCAAAAGCTGAAGTTTCAAAATATTCTGATTCGGCTTCGGTCGGAGAAAACCAGGAAAATGTTCCGCTTTCTGGAATAAGTTATCTTGATAAATCGGTGAAGAAAATCCGGCTCAAAGTCGAGGCAAGCGACAATCTTGATTTGGAAACGCTCCGTGTCTCAGTGAAAAAAGACGGGGCTGAAACAGATGACTGGAAAACAGCGGATTCAGAAGTGAATTTGCAGAAATCTTCGGACGCTTCGGGTTCTGTTCTGTGGACATGGACATCTCCGCTCTTTATTTTGGGAAGCGAAAACACTTCTTCAGAAAGCTCTTCTGAAAACAGACTTGACGACGGAATTTATGAAGTTTCAGTGATTGTGTCGGACACTTCAGGGCAGACAAAAACAAATGTCTATAGTTTTACAGCCGACACAAAATCGCCTGAAAACATTTCTCAGACAATTTCAGTTCCTTCCGGCGTTGTGGACAATTCTTCGGCTTCAGGAACAGGAGTTTGGCATTCAAGCGCGAGCCCTGTCTTGAGCGTAAGCGCGGCGGACGCGACAAGCGGAATCGCGGGCGTTTATTACATGGTCGGAAACTCTTCTCTTGATTTTGAGTCTGTGAAAAACCAGACAATCGACACGCCTCTTACAAAATCAGAAACGGAAGGAACATTCAGGCGTTCCCTTTCTTTGAATGAAGGTGAAAATTATATTTACATAAAAGCCGTGGACAACGCGGGAAACATTTCATATTCAGGAGCGTCTGACAACGGCGGCTTGATAACATGGTTTGTGGACAAGACAGGACCGGAAATTGCATTCAGTCTGTCGAACACATCTAAAAAGCTTTCAAGCAAAGTCGAACAGGCTTATGAAATTTCTGTGACGGACGGTGCGGCAGGATTCAAGGACGGAACGCTTGCGACTATAACGCTTTCAAGCGAGAGCGGCGCGACAATTAGCCAAACTGCTGTGGTTTCGAGAACCTCAACCACCGGCGGAAGTTCAGCCGCTGGCGGAAATTCTTCAGCCGCCGGAAGTTCTTCTGCGGCTGGAAGTTCATCGTCCGGCGGAACATTTACGGTGAAAGGAACTTTCTCCGCTGAAGAGATGTCGAAAATCACAGACGATTCCGCGACTTTAACTGTTTCGTTGAAAGATGCCTGCGGAAACGAGAGGACAGAAAAACTTACTCTTACATTCGACAATGAAGCTCCAAGCGTGAAGATAACAAATCCGCCGCTTGAAACTGTGAACGGAAAAATCACGATAAGCGGAACTTCTACAGACAATGTTTCCGTGGAAAGCGTGAGGCTTTACAGGACAAAATTCTCTTCTGACGAAAGCGATTCTTCTCTTACGGTTGAGTCTCTTGAAATCGCCGGTTCAAACAGCACTGTCGAAGCGGTTTTGCTCCAGGCGTTTGAAGGTTCTTCATCTTACAACTGGTCATATTCGTACACAGAAAACGGCGGAACTGTGTCAAGTTTTGATACGACAAAATTCGATGACGGAAGCAAGATTACATTGTACGCGGTCGCGCTTGATTCGGCAGGAAACACAAAAACCGAAAGCAGAACGCTGACGATTGACCAGGACGCGGACAGACCGGAAATAAAATTCACAAATCTCACTTTAAAGGGAATGTCATCGTCTGGTTCTGTGATGAACAAGAACGAGACTATTTTCGGAACTGTTCAGGACGATGACGGCGTAAAGGAAATGTTTATCTCTTCTGACGGCGGAAAAACCTGGTCGGAAAATATTTACGACAGCGGCTCATGGAAATACACATTCACGGAAGACGAGCCTTATAAACTTGCGTTTAAAGTCATTGATTCAGAAAACCGCGAGTTTGTTTCAGGAATCGGAAGCGATAAAATGCTTTCTTCTCCAAAACTTTACGACGGAAGCGGAAATAAGTTCGGCTATAAAAACGCGGGCGGAACTTACAGTTCAGATTCGGACACTTATGTTTATCTTCAGACTGACACGCAGAATCCTGTTATAAGTTCTGTTTATTATATTGTAAGCGAAAATGAGCTTTCGTTCTCAGACGATGAAATCAAAAACTACAAGACTTCATCTTCCGAATCAAAAAAGTGGCAGGACAAATCGAATCTTTCAGGTTTTGGCGGAAAATACAAATATCTTTACTGGCTTCTGGATTCGCAAGATGCAAGCGGAATCAGTTCTGTTTCGGCAAGTCTTGGAGGAACGGATTTGACTCTTTGCAATGCAGTCGAGGCAAGCGAAACAGAAAAAATCAGTGTGTTCAAATTTGACGCAAGCCCACTTGTTTCTGTGAACAGCAATCTTTCTCTTTCGTATTCTGTGGCTGACAAAGCGGACCGGAAAACTTCGGGAGAACACAATGTCCGCGTTGACAACGCGGCTCCGGTTATAGAAATAAAGAGCCACAAGAACGGGACGCAGCTTTTCGGAAGTTCGGCTGTGAATGTAAAAGGAATCGCCGACGACTGCGAAAAACTTTATTTGAAAGTAACAGATTCCGACACAACGCCGGACGCAAATTTTGGAAGCGACACAGCGGACAAAACTCAATGGGAAGAAATTGACGAATACACTTCAACAGGTTCATGGTCTATAGTTTTCGGTTCGGGAACAAACACGGCGAGCGGCATTGATTATTATTCAAAAGAAGGAACGTTAAACGGATATTACGACAAACTGTTCAGCCCAAAAAGCAGTGAAAAGACTGCCGGAACAAAAGATATGCGCGTCTGGCTTTACGGCGAGGATTCTCTTGGAAATGTAAGCGAGCCTGTAAAGCTTTCTCTGAATGTGAATCCGCAGGGCGACCAGCCGAATGTTTCTGTTTCTTATCCGGAGATTTCCGGCGGTTCAAAACTTACTTCTGTCGGAGGAACAGTTCGAATCACAGGCTCGACTTCGCTCGGAACAAGCGGCGATGTCACTGTAGATTCTGTCTGGATTCAGATTGACCCGAGCTATGATGCTGCCGGTGGCTTTGATGCAAATTGGGAAGATGAACTTTCGGCTTTGATGCAAGCCGGCGGAATTTCAGAAACTGACTACAAAATCGAACCAAGCGGAATAAGCGAAGTCGGAAACGCGATAAAAGCGAAAGGCTCAGCATCAAGCTGGAACTTGACTATAAACGCAAGCCGCGAATTCAATCCGGCGGACAACAAGAACAGAACTATGGCAATCCGCGTTTACGCTTATTCAAGCACCAGCAAGGTGAGCAATCCCGTCATCGTTCCTTTTGAGCTTGACCCGAATTCTCCTGTAATCGGCGGAACAAAAGCGGTAAGCCTTGTTCAGTACGATAAAGACGGAAAAACTGTAATCCGCGAAATGCCTTATTCAAACAATATGTGGATAAGCGGAATATGGCATCTTGTCGGTTCTGCGGAAGACGATTCCGGAATTTCCGAACTTAAATTGAACGGAGAGTCTATAATCGGCGACACAAGTAAACTAACCGTCGCAGATGATATTGCCAGTTCAACTTCTTGCAAAAACTATTATTTCAGCATTCCTGTCGGTTCTGAAACAGAAAATGATGTCGGAGCTTTGCAGTACACATTGTACGCTACAGAAGGTTCTGCGGACGGAAAATTCACTGAAAACATTTTCAGTTTCCAGTACGACAACAAAGCGCCTGAACTAAAAGCGACGGACGCGGGCTACAAGAACGAGCTTTCTTCCGGCGGATTAAAAATTATCCAGAGCAACGGAACTTACACAGTTTACGGAACTTTGAACGAAGACACAGTTAAAAGCTCGAACCAGAGCGGATTCAGCCGTGTGCTTATGTTCTTTACGCGGACTTTGAACGGAAAAAATTATGTTGTCGACCCTATGCTTTCAAGCGGAATCACAGGAATGGAAAACGCTCTTGATATTTCTTCTTTTGCTCTTGAACTCAAAGACGGAATTTACTGGAAATCTTACACGCTTAAAAATGTCGCTTCGGAGACTCTTTATTTGTCGGCTTTGTCAACTTCAGATGAACTGAGCAAATCTGTCCGCGTCGGAGGAATCTGCCGAATCGATGACATTGACTACACGATTAAAGCGGTCGACTACACAAACATGACAGTGACGCTTGATTCAAGCCCGTCGGTGAGTTCTTCTGCAAAAACCGCGTGTTTTGCGGTCGCGCAAGTGATTGACAACACTTCTTACGAAAACGGAACAACATCCGCGTTCGACTTTAATTCATCGGATTCTATGAGCAACGCGGACGGCGACCAGATGGTTGAAGGCGTAAGCCAAAGCGGAACAACCTGGAAATGGTCTGCGTCAATCGACAGTTCCCTGATTTTGGACGGAGCGATAACAATGAACTTTGTCGCGTTCGACCAGGCAGGAAACGCTTCCGGCGTAAAACAGTATTCAGGAACAGTTAGCAACAACGCGCCTAGGATTGCGGGCGTGATGTTCGGAAACGACGATGACAGCAACGGAACTGTAGATGAAGACGAACTTGTAAAAACTTACTCGATGATTTACACGTCGCTGAACAACGGCGGAATCAGGAACGGTTATATAAACGCAAATCAGATTGCAGACGATGTTGTGATTCCTTCGGCTGGAAGCAACGGAACTTACGTTGACGCGCTGAACATAAAAGGCGCTTTCCTTGTCCGGCCTGAAATTGTCGGCGGAAACCACGGAATCGGCTACAGCTATAAAGTTTCGCGCGGCGGAACAGATGTTTATTCTGTAAACGATGTTGTGCGACTTTCTTCTGTTCATTCTTCCGGCGATGAAGTCCGTTCTGAAAGTTCAGGAACAAAACTGGACGATATTGAAATTTCACTTCAGGAAATGGTTTCAAAAGGAATTTCCGACGGAAGCAATGCTGTGTTCGATTTTACATTGTGGGATTACACAGACGGAGCAGAGCAGTCCGCTTCCTCATCAAACCAGGCGAACAGCGCAAGGCTCAGAATTTACGCGAATGTCGCCTTGTACGATGAGGAAAGCCCGGCTGTCCGGATAAATCCGTTTTACTGGAACAGCAAAGACGACAATTCAGTTTTCTATAAAGACGGAACTGCAAAAGGTCACATTGAGCTTGAGGACGACTGGAAAAACGCTTCCGGCTACGATTCAAATGCTTCAAGCGGCGAATACGACGGCGACCCGAAAGTTTCAGGAACGATAAAAATCGAAGGAACGGCAAGCGACAACGCGATGCTGAAAGAACTGTATCTTACAGTTCCGGGGCTTATCACAGAAAAACTTGTCGGCGAATATGTTCAGGACGGAACTGAAAAATCGTGGGCTTGGGACAATAAAGGCAAACTGGACACAGACGGATTCGCTTGCCAGATTGAGAACACAAAATTCGACAACACAGGCCACGAAATAAAATGGACAGTGATTGTAAACACAGAAAAAATAACAGGCGTTGCGGCGAACGATGTGGAAGTGAATGCAAGAGCCGTTGACCGCGGAAAGTTGCAGAGCGATTTGTCTTACAAAGCGCGAACAGATTCTGGAAAAGAAAGTTCCGTAGCAAGCGAAACGTACAGAATGGACGTTGTTCCGTATGTAACATCGCTTGATACAACACTGACTGATTTGGAAAAGAAAAACCCTTCGGTTTACGGAAGAACTGCTTTAGGAAAATATCCGGTTTATTATTACAGGAAAACAACTTCTGGTTCAACAAATGCGGAATCTATAATCGTAAAAGGATTCAATATTTCTGGCGGAACTGTAACATTCACAAGTGACAGTTCTACGTCTGTAACGGCAACATTGGATTCTAGCAATTCTTTTGCTTTGCCAGAAAAGGCAAAATCTGGAGAAATTTCCATTTCAGTAAGTTCAGTAAGCTCGCTGAATAATGTTAATAACAACGATGCAAAAGGTGCATATTCTGGTGATTCCACAGATAATGAATACGCTTATTGCTATAACCGTCAGCCAAATGGTCAAAACAACGATTTGTTGACTGATAATGTTGAGCTTGCAATCTGGGAATTCAATTCCAAGGCGGCGGTTTCAGAATCTGGAGAATTGAGCGAAGTTGTTATGCACGTAAATCCAGCAAACGGAATGTTGGGATTTGCTTTTGCTCATTCACAGGACTTGGCAAGTTATCCAAATGGAACATCAAATTCTTATCAGACTTGGATGACTGACTGGACAGGCGTAAACCAGATTGGATTTACATTTGACAAAAATGGAAATATGTTTGGAACAAATGGCGGAACTGATACTTACACTCCTTCAAAAAAAGCAGGACGGTTCGGTTTGATTTCAAGCAAATGGGGAATTATTGCAAGCGAAAGTGCTTCTAGCGATATGTATTCTGGTTACACAAAATATCGTCGTTTAAGGCTTGAATATTTAGGACTTACAAAAGACGACACTTATGCTTCAAACGTTTACAGATTTGCAAAAGGCGACTGTTCTCAGTTTGCGACAAATACAGTTTCTTCTACGGTTACAAATCTTTATATGATGTATTACGACAATACACTTGGAGAGTTAAAATTTAAGGCTGGGGGATATAATTCTTCAACTGATACAAAATATAAAAATGGTAATTCTTGGGATTCTGTATTTGTTAAGGATAATTATAGTTTCGGTGATTTTGCAGACGATGCTTATACTGAAATGTGTTCATCAAATTCTTCTGCTTATGATCCTAATTATAAAACAATTTCTATCGTTGCAAATCAGTCTGGAGCAAACGGCAATACGGCTGCACGGCCAGGAATTTACTATTCAATCGCGGTAGTTCCTTCTTCTGACGGCTCAAGCGATGTTGTGGTTGCTGTCTGGTACGACGATGTTAATAAAACATTGTGGTACAGTTATCTAAAAAATCCGCTTACAAACGCTGGAAAACGAGATTCAAATGGTGCAATAAGCACTGAATGGGCAGCACCGGTCGCAATTCTTGACGGTCACGCCGGCGGATACTGTGCAATTGCTGTTGATGATGATAAGCACGTCCACATTGCAGCATATAGCCGAAAAGATGCAGGTTCTCTTTATTATGCGCACCTTAATGTTTATGACACGACTTTTAATGAGTCGACAAATCTTGTTGCGGTCGATTCATACGGCTCGGCAGGCCAGTACATAACGATGGAATTTGCAAAAGACAGCACTGGAAAAACAGTTCCATATATAGGTTACTGGATGAATTCCATGAGTTATCCAAAATATGCATATCTTGTGGAAGGAATAAGCGGTTCTGACTATACGCCAAAAGCTGGTGTTGATGACGAGAATATGTATACAGGTGCATGGGAAACAATTATGCTTCCAACTTCAAGTTCTATTGTTCAGGACGACATAAATATTGGAGTTTATAAAAATTCTTCTGGAACTATTCAAGCAATACCAACACAAACCGAATCTGCTGGCACAAAAAATGGAACTGCGGGAGGAAATGGAACAACAAATCCGATTATTGCTTACGGAATTGCAGATACTGGTTCTGGCTACATCGAAACCGCGCAGATGAAATAAATTTAATCGGAGAGAGATATTCTGATACAAAATGTATATTTGCGTTGCAAACAATGAATAATGCGGAAAATGCTTGTTTGGTGGTTGCTTGCGCGTCTTTCGGGACGATAAACTCAACCACCGTAATTTTTTGACGAACTCGGAAGCCGTTTTTCAAACTGGGTTCTTGCCGAAAGTTCATTTCGGGCTGTAAGTCTGTTTTTGCTAAAAAAGCCTACCAGCCGAACGCAAGATATACGAACGCTTTCGCTCCGTCCGCATTGAAACTTGACGCGAAGTTTGAACCTTGGAATGCCGCGCCTGCATTGAGTTCAAAAGCGCGGACACTGAAAATGAATTTCAGCTGATTGTAAAAATATTCATTTTCGCTTCCGTGCGTGAACTCAAGACCCAAAATTTCTCCGATTACAGGAACAGGCAACGCGACACGAGCGGAAAGTCCGTATTCTCCGTAGAACTTTGATTTTGCGTTCAGTGAAAAAGGTTCTTTCACGCCAAGCCCGAGTTTTCCGCCCAAAGTCAGCCATTCGCCTAAAGGCTGAAATCTTGCTCTTGCTCCGATTTTTAAAGGACGGCTAAGTTTGTAGTTCTGTTCGCTTTCGTATCCGAACGAGCTTGAATGTTTTATCGCGTCAGCCCAGGAGTTTCCTGAACTTTCAGAACCTGAACCCGAGCCGCTCTCGCCCGAGCTTCCGCTTCCAGTTCCGCCCGAAGAAGAGCTTCCCGAAGAAGAGCTGCCAGAAGTTGTCGAATCGAGCAAAGTCTGAAGCGCGTTTATTTCTCCTTCTGCGGAAGCCTGCATATTCATTTTGTATTTTAATGTTCCAGGAACAATCGGAATCCTTGAATAAACCTGAACCGCAAGACCTTCAAAGATTTCCTTGTCCAGGCTTGATGAAATGTCAAATCCCCAGCCCGAACCAAGCCCCGAAGGAATTTCCGAAGTGTCTCCGCTCAAAATCCTTTCAAAATCGACAAAAGTGAATATTTCCATATCCGCGTTCGCCTTGAATTTGATTGTTCCGTCGCTTTCGTTTGTGAGAGAAGCGGTCGATTCATCAGAAGAAATGTGAGCGAGCGGAAGGAAAAGCGCAGGCCGAACTTCAAGATGATAGTCGCCGAAAATATCCATTCCGACAGAAAAATCAAGGTGAGCGAAAATGTCCGCGTAAACGCTTCCGTTTGTCGTTATCGTGTCAGTGTTTTCGTTTCCGTAGCCGATGAAATCAAAAAGTCCTTTTCCGATTCCAATCGTGCTGTTCACTTCAACTCCCGAATCAAAGCCTAAATGAAATCCGTTTTTAAGGTTCAGGTTCACAAAAAAATCAGGCGCGGCGGAAACATTCAGTTTAAGCCCGCTTTTCGGAACTTGGTCAGCGATTTCCTTGAGGTTTATCACAAGAACTTCTTTCATGTAATCGCCGACTTCAAACGTGTTGTTTGAAACTCCAGCGTCCGTTTTAAAACCGAATTCAAAAATTCTGTGCGGAATATCGACGCGGTTTTTCTTGAAGTCGGAATATTCTTTGAACTCTCTGAATTCTTCCGGCGAGTTGTAAAATCCGTATTCAAAATTGTAAAGGGAATTCGCCTCTTCTTCAGTTGTGAATTCTGTCGCCTGTGCAAAAACAAAAGCCGCGGAAAGGCTTGCGAAAAAGACGGCAGAAGACACTTTAAGGATTTTCTTTATGCTGTTTAAATTTTTCATTCATCATTCTCCTTTCTCTTCCGCATTTTTCCAGAAATCGTCCAGCTGGATTTCGCCTTTGGTTTTCACTTTCAATGCCGCGGAAACAGAAACCGCTGATTCTGTCGGTACTGCAATATTTCCTTTTGGAAGAACAATTTTCAGCTCAGGTTCAAAAGGATAAGTTTCCATCATTTTTTGAACCTCGTCTGTTGTGACTTTCAGATTTCCGTTTCCGACGGAGAAAGTTTTTGTTCCGATTTCGGCGATTTTTGAATTCATTTTGACAGTGAAATTCTTTGAGCCGTCTGTGTATCTTAAAAGCTCGTTGCTGATTTCATAGTCAATCGACGCCGATTCAATAAGCGAAAGATATTTTTCAATTGAGCTTAAATCTGTCGCGGAATCCCGGCTGAACAAATCCTTTTCCTTGTCTGTCAAAGGCTCGCTTGTTCCGCTTCCGGAACTTCCTGAATCCGAGGATTTTTTAATCATTTCCTTGATGTCGATTTCAAGGTTTTCTGTTTCGTTTCCGCTTGCGTCTTTCGGATTTATTTCAAATTCAAGCGGAATCACAATTCTTGCGTGGACTCCGACGCTTGTCGCCGCTCCGCTTTCTGATTTTTGAAGGTTTTCAAATTCTTCTCTTGTCACAGTGACTGTGTTGTCCGAAGTTGAAGTTCCGCTTTTCACTTTGATTGCGTAGTCAAGGCTAAGGTTTCCGCTTTGGGTTGTGTCAAAAAGCTCTTTTATGTCTTTGTAGACAGAAGCGGAGGTTTTGTCGATTGCTTTTGTCACAAGGTTTTTCTCCAGGTTTTCGTCTGTGTCAAGAACAGGAAAGACGGAAACTGTGTCAAGCTCCTCTTCTGTGACATTTCCGCTTCCGTCGTCTTTTCCCATAAGGACGACTTGCCTGTTTGTTGAGCTTGTCGCCGTGTCGGTCGTTTTTGCGACAATTTTTCCTTGAAGGCTTAAATCCTTGAACGCGTTGATTTCCGGCTTTGCCACATAAAGATACATAGGAACTTTAGAAATCGAGATGCTTTTCAGGAATTCTGAGTCGCCGAGCGAATCCGTGACAGACGAAAGGACTGAAGACATATCAAGCCCTGTGTCTATTGTCTGCGTGAAGCTTGTGTCGATTTTGTCGGTTTTGACTTTCGCTTCTTTCCACTTGAACACTGATTCAGGATTTCCGATGTTCAGTCTGTATGTTTTTCCAAGCTCGATGTCCTTTAAAACTGTGTAAAAATCTTTGTCCGCGCTAGACGAAGAAGTTGTATATTCTGTCGGCAAATCAGTTTTAGGAAGCTCAAGTTTTACAGTGAAATCTATTTTTGAATTTGTTGAAAGCGTTACAGTCTGCTCGCTTTCAGAAAGAAAATTCATCGTTCCCTGTTTTTCTGTTCCGTCGCTTTCTTTTTCATCGCCGAACGAAGTCATTGTTTCAGTCTTCTGGTTTGTTGAATCTCCGATTTTAAGGAAACTTGAATAATATTTCACGCTTATGTCGTTTCCTTCCGGAAGCGTGTTGGTGTACGGAATTCTGATTCCAGTTCCGCTTTCAAGCGTTATCGATTCAACGTAATCCGAGACAGATGAATCTTTTGTGTTCAAATCGTATTCAATGTTGTAGTCAAGTTTTGAAATCACATCTTTAAGGTTTGCGACTGCGGAATTTATTTTAGAAATCGAACAGTTCGGCTTTACAGAAAGCGATTTTGTCGCGTCCGAGAATGTTATTTCCGCGTTTTCAAGTTTCATTTTTATTTTTCCGCTTATCGTGATGTCTTCGTTCTTGTATTTTTTGTTCGCAAGCGAAAGGTTTTTGTTCATCACGTAATTCGCGGAATTTGCCGCGTCAGTCCAGTCGCT
Organism: uncultured Treponema sp.; assembly: GCA_964606655.1. Taxonomy (GTDB): domain Bacteria; phylum Spirochaetota; class Spirochaetia; order Treponematales; family Treponemataceae; genus Treponema_D. The sequence goes on along the minus strand of CAZSHF010000034.1, from coordinate 10,514 downwards.
GTTGCTTGCGGAAAGTCCGCCCGAAACTGTGATTTCCGGCGTGAAAGTTATTCCGCTCCAGCCGTTCGGCTTTTCGCACGAAATGTTAAGATTTCCTTCGCCGATTGTGCATTCAACGAACGGAGAATTTTCTGTTTTCGCGATTTTTTTTTCAAACTTGAGCGAAGAGTTTTCGTCGCCTGAAAAATCCATTGTCGCCCCGCTGATTTTTGAAATCGAAGTTGTGTCTGTGAACTTTGACTTTACTGAATAACTGTAAGTTTGCGGCGTTACTGTTCCGCCTGTTCCTGTTGTTCCCGAACCTGTGATTTGTCCGAAAAAACCGACTGAAATGCTTTTTCCTAAAGTCTTGTCGTCAAGCGGAATCGAGATTGTTGTCGCTCCTGTTGTTGAAAGCGATTTCTGCTCGCTTTTTGTGACTTGCGTTTTTGCCTCTCCGTTCACGTTGTAAAGGATGCAGCCGATTGTCGCGGAAAATCCGCTTTGAATGTTGCCGCTTGTCGGCGGAGTCAAAGTTATTTCAAGTGCGCTTCCTGAAGCGAAAGTCATCGACTCAAAAGTTCCGTCCTCTGTTTTCACTTTTATATCGATTGGCTTTAGCAAAGCTGCTGACTGGGCATCAGATTCAGAAATCGAGATTGTTGTGTCAGGAATCGGAACAGTTGTGTCCTCAAACTGAATCTTTTGCGGAATCTCTTTTGAAAAATCCCCAAGCTCAATTTGCATCGTGTTCTCGTTTATCGATGAAGTCAAATCCGGAATCGTGATTTCCTGCGACTGAATCTGGGTTCCAGAAGAGCCGGAAAAAGCGTTTTCAAAATCCAAGTCCGACGGAAGAAGCTTTGAGATGTCAAATTCCATTTTTCCGAAAGTTATGTCCGCAAGAAGCTCTCGGTTTTCCGTGGATTTTCCTGTGTAGTCGTAAATATTCAGCTCGTAGTTTGAATTTTTGGTCGTGCTAGAAGCCTCTGAATTTGAATTGATTTTTTCAGAAATGTTTTTTGCCGAAAGCTCTTCTTTCAGGCTTTTGTTTACAGAGCCGACCTGAAATCTGTAAGTCGCGTCAGTCTCGACCGTGACTGATTTTGGAACCTGCCAGTCGCACCCTGAAACCAGAAATGCAAGACCAAGTATAGAAAACGATTTGATAAGTTTATTCATTTCGCCTCTCCTGTAAAATATATAACAACGCCTTTATTATAGAGCAAACTGTGCGTTTTTTAAAGAGATTTTGTGTTTTCCTTATGCTTGCGCGATTTACGGATTTTTTTTCGCTTGGATTTTACGTGATTCAATGCGGATTCTTTACACAAAAGCGCCTAAAAAGTTATAATTTTTGCTATGGATAAAATGACAAAAAACGAGCTTCTGAAGCTTCAGAACGGAAGCGATATTCGCGGAATCGCGACTGAAGGTGTCGAAGGCGAAAACGTGAACCTCACAGAAGAAGCCGCGCTGAAAATCGGCGGAGCGTTTGCAAAATGGCTTTCAGGAAAAACCGGAAAAACTTGCGAAAATCTTAAAATCGGAATCGGGCGGGACTCAAGAATAACCGGGCCTTTTCTTGAGAACGCGCTTGCAAAAGGACTTGTCTCAAACGGAGCGAAAGTTGTCCGCTGCGGAATGGCGACAACTCCAGCGATGTTCATGTCGATTGTTTTTGAAAACACAAAATTTGACGGCTCGATAATGATTACTGCAAGCCATCTTCCTTTCAATCGGAACGGATTCAAGTTTTTTGACCAGAACGGCGGACTTGAGCACGAGGATATAACTGAAATCCTTGAGCTTTCCGCTGAGCAGAATGCGGAGAAAAACAGAAACGCTGACATTTCCTCGTGCGAAATCTGCGACTTGATAGAAACTTACGCGTCGCATTTAAAGAACGCAATCTGCAAAGGACTTGATTCAAGCAAAAGCGAAAAACCTCTGAAAAATCTTCATATTGTTGTTGACAGCGGAAACGGCGCGTCCGGCTTTTTTGTCGATAAGATTTTAATTCCTCTTGGCGCGGAAACAAAAGGAAGCCAGTTTCTGAATCCTGACGGAACTTTCCCGAATCATATTCCGAACCCTGAAAACAAAGACGCGATGAAAGCGATTCAGGATGCGACTGTAAAAAATCACGCTGATTTGGGGCTGATTTTTGACACGGACGTTGACAGAATGAGCGCGGTTCTGGAAAGCGGCGAGGAAGTGAACCGCGACGCGATAATCGCTTTGGTTTCCGCGATTCTTGCTCCAGATTATCCTGAAAGCACAATTGTTACGGACAGCGTGACAAGCGACCGTCTTACTTATTTTCTTGAGACCGTTCTGAATTTAAAGCATTTCTGCTATATGCGCGGCTACAAAAACGTAATCAATAAGCAGAAAGAGCTGAACGAAAAAGGAATTGTCTGTCCGCTCGCGATGGAAACTTCAGGGCACGGGGCGTTGCTTGAAAATTATTTTCTTGACGACGGAGCGTATCTTGCAGTCAAAATGATTGTCGCTCTTGCAAAAGCCAAAAAGCAGGGAAAATCGCTTGCAAGCCTGATTGAAAAACTTCCGCCTCTTGTTGAGGAAGGCGAATACAGATTGAAAATCAAGGCGGAGAATTTTAAAGAATACGGAAATCTGGTTCTTTCCGAATTCAAGAAACGCGCTGAATCAAAAGGATACAAAATGCCTGAAAGCTTTGAAGGCGTTCGTCTTTCATTCAAAGGCGAGAACAGCAAAGAAAATCTTTCTCCGGATTCAAAAGATTCAAAGTCTTCAGACGATTCCGATGTCCGCGGCTGGATTCTTTTACGGCTGAGCCTTCACGATCCTGTCATGCCTTTGAATATCGAGGGCGAGCGTAAAGGCGATTTGAAAAAACTTCTGAAAATCGCGTCGGAACTTGTCTTAGGCTTTGATGGGCTTGAAACAGACATCCTTAAATGAATTTAATTGAAAACAATTTGTAAAAGAGGAAAAAATGACAATTTTTCAGAGCATAATTCTTGGTCTTCTTCAGGGAATCGCGGAATTTCTTCCGATTTCATCTTCAGGTCATCTCGCGGTCGTTCAGAATCTTTTCGGGCTTGACGAAGTTCCTCTTTTGTACGACATTTCGCTTCACGTCGCGACACTTCTTGCAGTCGTTATATTTTTCCGAAGGAAAATCGGAAAACTTTTCTGTGTTCTGGGAAGATGGATAAGCCGTCGTCCTGCGCCTGAAAAATCGGACCCTGAAAAAATCGACGGGAATGATTTTCTTTCGGGAACTGAAGAACGCGGACGGAGAACCATAATCGCCGTGATAATCTCAACATTTGTGACAGCGATAATCGGCGTTTTCACAAGCAAAATGATTCCCGAACTTTCGATAAAATTCACCTGCGCGGGATTTGTCGTCACTTCTTTTCTTTTGATTTTCTCTTCGCTTATGGAAAAACGCGAAATCAGGAAGTCGGAAACTTTGAGCGGCGAAGAAAAAGATAAAAAAATGCGAGGAATAACTTGGCTTCAGGCTTTGATAATCGGACTTATGCAAGGAGTCGGAACTTTGCCGGGCATTTCAAGAAGCGGCTCTACAATCGCAGGCGGGCAGATTTCAAAGCTTGATAGAACCGCGGCCGGCGAATATTCGTTCATAATTTCAATTCCTGCGATTTTAGGCGCGTTTGTCATCGGCTTGAAAGATTATTTTGACATTTTAAGCGAAGGAACAGCGGAATCCGCGGCGGCTCTTCAAAGCATAAGCGTTTCTTCTGTTCTTGCCGGATGCTTAATCGCTTTTGTTGCAGGATATTTTGCGCTCGCGTTTTTGATGAAGCTTATCAAAAAGGGAAAACTTGAATGGTTTTCCTGCTACTTGATTCCTGCCGGAATTTTAGGAATGATTTTCCTTAAATAGATTAGAGGTGGTTAGCCAATGCCGCCCGCTTGCGCACGAAGCGTAGCGGAGTAACCGCCAGAAGATAACACCTGATTGTCATTTCGACAGATGTTTGTTGAGTTTATCGAAACACTCAATGACCGCCAGAAAAGCGAGGTTTTTATGAAAAGACAGATTTCATTTTTTATGATTTTTGCGTTTGCGCTGATTCTTTCATCAGGTTTTCCGATTTCCGCGGACGAATCACGCGGAAATGAATTCCATGGACAGGATTCAGAGCAGACTGAATCAGAGAAAATTGAAAAGGAATGGTCAGAAATAGGCGAGCAGGGAAAAAAGGCTTTGAGCGAGGCGGGAAAATTTTTCTCTGACGCGGGAAGAAAGGCTCTGAGCGAGACGAAAAAAGCATTGAACGAAACCTTGAGCGAAACCGGAAAAGCATTGAGCGACGCTTATGATGAAGCGATGACTCCTGAATGTTACGGAAAATGGATTTACAAAGACGGAAAAAACAGAACGATAATCGAATGTGATGAAAACGGCGAAATGCAAATCACGCAAAAATCCGGCGGAAAAACTAAAAAATGGTCCGGAGTTTTCACAGCGACATCGCGCGCGATCACATTCAGCATAAAAAAATCGAGCGAATCCGAAAATGTAGGAAAAACCTGGTTTTTTGCATATTCGCTTCAGGAAGGCGGAGATAAAATAAAATTCCAGTGCTCAAGCCTTTTTTCATCTTCTGTGCTTTTTGAGAAATATCATCTGTTCGCGTAATGTTTAGGACACTCGCGTTCTCTGTTAATTTTTCAAAAATTTGGATATAATCTGAAGCAAATTTTTTAGGAGACGAAGATTTTTCTTCATTAAAAATATGTGTGGAATCGTTGGCTATGTCGGCGCGGAAAACGCTGTTCCTTATCTTATCAATGGACTTAGAAAACTTGAATACCGCGGATATGATTCGGCAGGAATTGTCGTCGGAAAAATCATAGACGGAAAACCTCAGTTCTTTCTTTATAAAAAAGCCGGAAAACTTAATAAACTTGTCGGAATTCTTCCTAAAGAGCTAAGCGGCGTCTGGGGAATCGGGCACACTCGCTGGGCGACGCACGGACTTGTCACTGACCAGAACGCGCATCCTTTACTTTCAAACAACGGAAAAATCGCTGTTGTCCACAACGGAATCATCGAAAATTTCCAGATGCTCAAAGCGAGCCTTCAGAAAGACGGAATAAAATTAACCGGCGAAACCGACACGGAAACAATTCCAAATCTTGTCCAGAAATATTACGAAGGCGACCTTTTAAAAGCGGTTCAGCGCGCGCTGAAAGATGTTATCGGAGCGTACGCTCTTGCGATAACTTGCGTTGACGAGCCGGGCAAAATTGTGGTCGCAAAACGCGGCGGACCTTTGGTGATTGGAATTTCTGACGGAGCGTATTATATCGCAAGCGATGTAAGCGCGATTGTCGGAAACACAAGCCGAGTTATTTATCTTGAGGACGGCGATGTTGTTGAGGTCACGCCGGGCGGACTGAAATTCCCTGAAATCGAGAACAACGATTACGCAAAACGCGTCGAGGAAATCACGATAAACGCCGAAGAAACTGAAAAATGCGGATTCGACACTTACATGGAAAAAGAGATTTCAGAACAGCCGGAAAGCATTGAACGCGCGTTCGCAGGGAGAATCGATTTTGAGAACGCGACAGCAAAACTTTCAGGATTTGATGACGACATTTTCAAGCGGACAAACAGAATCACAGCGATAAGCGCAGGAACTTCTTATTACGCGAGCCTTTTCGGAAACGCTTTGTTTGAACGTTACGCGCGGATTCCTGCGTTCTCGGAATTTTCAAGCGAATTCAGATACAAAAATCCGATTATTCAGTCGGACGATGTTTTTCTTGCTGTAAGCCAGTCAGGAGAAACCGCGGACACTCTTGAAGCGATGAAAGAAATCCACGAGAAAGGCGGAAAAGTTTACGGAATCTGCAATGTCGTGAGCTCGACAATCGCGCGGCTTTCGGACGGCGGAGCGTTCATTCACGCAGGTCCGGAAATCGCTGTCGCTTCCACAAAAGCGTTTTCAAACACGCTGACAGTTTATTATCTTCTTGCCTTGAAATTTGCGCGCCAGCGCGGAATGAGCAGGGAAGACGGACTTGAATACATCAGGCAGATTTCTGAGATTCCTTCGGTTTTAAGAAAAACATTTGAGAACAAAGACAAAATCCAGAAAATCGCGAAAAAATACTGCAAGTGCGACGACTTCCTGTTTCTGGGACGCGGAATGATGTATCCGATTGCACTTGAAGGAGCGTTGAAGCTTAAAGAAATAAGTTATATCCACGCGGAAGCGTTCGCCGCCGGAGAAATAAAACACGGGCCGATTGCAATGGTGAACGAGAACGCGCCGAGCGTTTTTCTTGTTCCTGACGATTTTCTGCGTGAAAAGATTATTTCGAGCATAAAAGAGATAAAAGCAAGAAAAGGACCTGTAATCGCAATCGGAGTTGAAGGCGACGATGAAATCGAATCGATTGCCGATGATTTTATCGCTGTTCCTAAAATCAAAAATCCGTCGTTCTACGCGATTCCGATGGTTGCTGTCTGCCAGCTTTTCGCTTTTTACTGTGCGAGGGAACTTGGCTGCGATGTTGACCAGCCGAGAAACCTTGCGAAAAGCGTCACTGTGGAATAAAGAATAAAGTTTGTTTCAGTTTGGAACATCGCATATTTTCAAAGTAGGGAAAAAATGAAAGTCTGGATAAAATATTTAATCGGCGCGGTAATCGGAATTGCCTGCGCGTTTGTCCTTCCTGTTTCAAATCCGAAAGTCGCGGAAGCGGTTTCATACATCACGGAAATTGTAATCCGCTTCGGGCGATATATGGTGATTCCTGTGATTTTCTTTACAGGAATAATCGCTTTCAACCGTCTGCGCGACACAAAACTTCTTTTAAAGACAGGAATCTGGACGGGAAGCGTGATTGTCGCTTCTTCATTGCTTTTGACTTTGGTCGGACTTCTTTCGATTCTGATTGTAAGGCTTCCGCGGATTCCGATTACAGTTGAGAATGTCACAGAAACCGTAAGCCTGAATGTCGGCGATTTGGTCCGTTCGCTTTTTCCTTATTCGGCTTTTGAAACGCTGTGCAACGGAACTTTCCTTCTTCCGGCGATGCTTTTTGCTCTTCTTCTTGGAACTGCCTCGACTGCCGACCCGATTATGTTCAAGCCAGTTACACAGCTTGCGGATTCCCTTTCAAAACTTCTGTACAACATCAGCGTGATTTTCACTGAATTCTTTTCAGTCGGAATGGTCGCTGTCTTGTGTTCCTGGACAATCCAGTTCAGAGGAATCATCGCGTCCGGCGTTTTTGCGCCTCTTATCCTGATGCTTCTTGCGGATTTTGTTCTTGTCGCCGGAGTTATTTATCCGCTTGTAATCCGTTACCTTTGCCACGATCCGCATCCTTACAGAATTCTTTACGCTTCTGTGTGTTCGATTGTCGCGGCGTTTTTTACAGGCGACACGAATCTTGTCCTTCAGCTCAACATAAGGCACGGAAAAGAAAGCCTTGGAATCCGAAGACGAATAAACGGAGCGGTTCATCCTGCGTTTTCGATTTTTGCGCGCGGAGGTTCTGCTCTTGTCACGACTGTGAGTTTTATTGTCATCTGGAGGTCCTATTCAAGCCTTTCGATTCCGTTTCTTGATATAATCTGGATTTTTTTCACTTCGTTCGCTCTTTCGTTCCTTTTAGGCGGAATTCCGAGCGGAGGAGCTTTTGTTTCGCTTACGATTCTGTGCGCTTTGTACAGCCGGGGTTTTGAGACAGGTTATCTTTTGCTTAAACCTGCCGCTCCGATAATCTGTTCGTTTGCCGCCGCGTTCGAGGCACTGACTTCAATTTTCGGAAGCTATATAATCGCTGTAAAAACCAAACTTGTCGAGCATCACAGCATAAATCATTTTATTTAGGATTTTATTCGGGAGTTTTATATGGGGAGAATGCTTTCAGAGATAATTCAAGGGCGGAAAACGTTTTTTATCGCCCCTGACAAATCTCTGTTGCCTTTGAGCTATCTTGAAGAATATCTTTCGCTCGGCTACGAGTGTTATTTTATCGACAACGACATTTTTCTTCCGCTAGAAAAAAAGATTCAGCTTATTCTTTCGACATTCAAAGATTCAATCCTGTTTTTCAACATAGATTTTCCGCTTCTGCATGGAACTTGGTTCAATCTGATTTCTAAAATGAAAAAGATTCACAAGGACGCGCTTTTCGGAGTTTTGTACAACAAACGCCAGAGCCAGACGGAACGGACGCAGATTGAATACACTTATCTTTATCTTCTTGAGCTTCAGTGCGGCTGCATTCAGCTTGAATACCAGAAGAAAAACAATTTCGGAATAATCGAGAAAGTTCTGTACGCGAATCAGGCGACTGGACGAAGGCGGAATGTCAGGGCAATCTGCACGACAAGCTGCACTTTTCATTTGAAGACTCCGGGCGGCGAAACTATCCAGGGAAAACTGAATGACATAAGCCTGACGCATTTTTCGTTCACGATTCCGAAAGGGCTTTTTGAAATTCCACAGTATTCAAGAATTCGCGACATTAATTTCACAATCCGAGGAACGCATTTCCGCTCCGATGCTGTCATGTTCATGAAGCGCGAGACAGACGAAGGCGACCTTTTTGTGTTTGCGTTCAGCCAGGAAAACGGCGGCGGGTTAAGCCCTCTGAACAGAAAACTTATTGTTCCAAAACTGTATGAAATAATGTCGAGCAACTGCCACGAGCTTCTTTCAAGGCTTTTCACGGCGGCAAGCCATTCGGGAACAAAAACAGACATCGCGGAAATAATAAACGCTGCGGAAAGCATGGAAGATATCGACAGGGAAGACAAAAAAGAAGAAAAGGAAAAGAACGACAAAGTTAATACGGAAAGTGGAAAGTCCGCGGCCGAACAGAATAGCATTGTGAACGGCAAATCCGAATCCGAACACAATAAATCCGATGGAAACAGCGGTGTGAAAGACGGTGAAACTGATAAAGTGAATGTCTAGAAATCCGCGATAGGAAAAAAAATCTGACCAGCAGGTTTTTAGTTTTGCCAGTCAGATTAAAGCCAGGAATTATTTTCCAAGCAATGTCAGTCGGAAAACTTTACCAGTTTCTCTGTCTCACGGATTCTGTCTTTTAAGATTATGCGGAGAAGTTTTTTTCTGTTTTCCGGGAAATCTTCATTTGAAGAGAAAATTTTTTCAAATGTGCTTTCAATGTCATCTAGATTTTCAAAAGGAAGCTTGTTGCAGAGTTTTCGGCAAGGCAACTTTTTCAGCTGTTCTGTATGCGTTTTCGCGAATGGCTTTGATTTCACTTTATAATCGATTAATGCAATGCCGGATTCCAGATTCCGAAGAGGTTCGTTCAGAAACATTGATGTTCCTGAATCAAAAACGGGAGCAAGACATTTCCATTCCAGCGTCTGAGGATTTCTTATAAAGCCGAAATTGTTGAAGTGTCTGTCTTCATTTGCAATGATAGAATCCAGCACAATCATACCAGCTATTTGTTTTTCAATCTGAGGGATATTTTTCATTCCAAGCGACTTGCAACACTTTATCAGGTGCATATATTCGGATTCGTTGTTGTTTTTTCTGCAGGAATTTTTTATATGCCATGCGCTTATGAGTTCTGTCTGCGGTGTTATAAAATCTTTGCAGGCAGAATAATAACGCCCTTCGTTTTCTATTACTGAATATTCTGCATGAGGAATATACAATCTTCTGCATATTTCAGAAGCCAGGACTTCATTGAATGGCTCCTGCTGAACAGAACCGCTTCCGCCTTTCAATAAAATTCGTTCTCCGTTGTCTATTATCCATTTCTTTTTAAGCCAGCCGACCGAAGTGTTGTCAGGAGACATGAAATTTATGCTGGATAAATCCTGGACATCAAGAGTTCCGAACAAGGCTTTTCCTACATCTTCAGAAAAATCATTTTCAAAGAAATTGACATTTTCCCAGCTGAGTGAAGAATTTTCAGGTTTTGCCCAATAATGGTCGGAAAGGCTTAGTCCGTAAGATTTTGCGGCAAGCTGTCCTGTTGTTATGTTTCCTAATGTTTCAAGGGCATCTCGTAAATTCTGCCGGCTTGCAGGAATCGCGCGGTTTGCCCACCATTCTCGGAACTGCTTGCGCTTTGAAATTCCTTTTTCGTGTTCACGGAAAATTCCCGGCGGAAGATGCGCTTCGTTCAGTATTTCGCAGACTTCAGAAATTTCATCTTCTTTTGTTTTGAAAGTGAGAACGGGAATGTTTTTGTGGCAAAGAATATAAATCATCCAAGACACCTTTATATGCGGTTTCCCCAAAAATTATAACATAAAACTGAACCGGCAGTCAGTGTTTGTTTTAAGCGTTTCCTGCAAGTGCGGAATCCCTGAACACTTCTTTGAGTTCCTGCCAAAAATCCTTTACACGCAATTTGATTTCTTTTAAAATCGGACATTATCTTTAAATTTTAAAAAGAAATCTAAAACAAGGAAGTCGCTTTTTGCGGCTAAAAACAGGAAATGGAATTTACACAAGAAGCAGTTGACGCTTTACAAGTCAACGAAGTTGAAATTA
>CAZSHF010000033.1:0-25397 GCA_964606655.1 uncultured Treponema sp. | reverse complement strand
ACCTTGCCTACGTGCATTTTTTATTGTTTGCAAAGAAAATCGACATTTGGGCTATCAAATTTACAAAAGTTGACATTTGGGGTTTTAATTTTTTTTTCAAATCTGCTAAATTCTCGTCTATGAATATTGCAGCCATAAAACATTTTGCCTACGGAATTTACTGTTACGCTCTGGACGAGGACACTCTTGAAATCAGCATAGAAACAGGAAAGGATGTCGATAAGGTTTTCATAACACACGGAGACCCTTTTGCCCGAGGAATTTTCGGCGGCGGCGAGGACTGGGACGGAGCTGAAACTGAAATCACAGAAAAAAAAGACCTTCAGACTTCGCTCCGCTGGACAATCAGGCTTGAGCCTGAATACAAAAGATGCCGCTATTATTTCAGGATTCTTTCGGGAAGCGAAGAGATTTACTTTCTTGAGACAGGATTTTACACGCCTGATGAATTCCGCCGGATAAAAAATTTCTCGCAGTGTTTCTGCTTTCCGTGGCTGAATCCTTCCGATGTCATAAAAGTTCCTTCCTGGGCGGAAAAAACTGTCTGGTATCAGATTTTTCCTTCTCGTTTTGCCCGCGGAAAAATCGAAAACGAGCCGCGCGGCCTTATTCCCTGGGGAAAACTCGGGAAAGAGATAAAGCATTCCAGAAAAGAGCCTCGCTACGGAGGAAACCTTCAGGGAATCACTGACAGGCTTGATTATTTAAAGGAGCTTGGAATCACAGGTCTTTATCTTACGCCTGTGAACAAGTCTTCAAGCCAGCACAAGTACAACACGGACGACTATAAAGAAATCGATTCAGAATTCGGCGGAGAAAAAGCGATGAAAACTCTCTGCGACGAGGCGCACAGACGCGGAATGAAAATAATGCTCGACGGAGTCTTCAACCATTCGGGCTTTGAGTTTCCGCTCTGGCTTGATGTTTTTGAAAAAGGCGAAAGATCAAAGTACGCGAAATGGTTCATGGTGAACGACTACGATTTTGTAGAACCGACATGGGGACCGAAGAGCAACACAATGCGGAAAAAATATTATTCGTTCGCCTTTGTGGATTATATGCCGAAACTGAACACAAACAATCCTGAAGTCATCGAATATTTTACAGGAATATGCAGGGATTGGGTCAGAAAATACGACATCGACGGATTAAGGCTTGATGTCGCGAACGAGATTTCGCACACTTTCTGCCGCGAGTTAAGGAAAGCGATGGACGAGGAGAAAAAGGACTTTTACATTGTCGGGGAAATCTGGCACAACGCGTTCCCTTGGCTCTCCTCAAAAGAATTCGACGCTTCGATGAATTATCCGCTTCAGAACGCTATCGCGGATTTCTGCATCGACGAGAAAATCAGCGCGAAGGAATTTGAATATGCGGTGAACAGATGTTTTTCGATGTATTACAGGCAGACAAACAGAGTTCTCTTGAACCAGATGGACAGCCACGACACGATACGAATTTTAAACCGCTGCGGAAAGAACAAGAACCGCGCGCGAGAAGCCCTGGCTCTTCTTTTCTGTATGCCGGGTTCAGTCTGCGTTTACTACGGAACGGAAATCATGCTTGAAGGCGGATACGACCCTGACTGCCGGCGCTGCATGCCTTGGAAAGAAATCGATTCGGGAATGTTCCGCGACGATTTTGATTTTGCAAAAAAACTCATTCTTTTAAGAAAAACGGATCCCGCTTTTGTTTCGGATAGAATGGAATTTCTCTACGATGAAAACTTTCCTGAAAACGCGCGTCTTCTTCATCTTGTGAAAGAGGCTGAAGGCAGAAAAATCGAGCTTTTTATGAACTGTTCGGACAAAGACATAAAAATCGTCGCGCGGAAAAATGTGCTTTTAGGCTCTGCGTATTCAGATTCTGACGGAACACTCTTAAAAGACGGATTTGTGTTTTTTGAATCGTGAGATAAAATTTCTGGACCGTGAGATAAAGCTTTTGAATCTTGAAAGAAAATTTCTGAAATGCGAACCGTGATTTTCTTTTCCGCGGAAGTTCAGACAATCGCGTGATAAAAGCCGGCATTCAGGCGGATTAAAATTTCTTCACGCGGATTAAAACAGGCTTCAGGACAGTCTTTATGTTCCGCGTGAAAATGAATTCCACAAGAGAGGAAACTGCAAACAGGAACGCTGAAAAAAGGAATTTCGCGGCTTGCGTAAAACTGATTTCAAAAGCGCGTTCCGCAAAAACTGAAGCGAAATATCCGAGGAAAGCAAGCAGGACAGGCGTAAAAAGAATAAATATTCCCGCAAGATATTCAATCTGGTTTGCGAGCGCGACATAGACGACAGAGCCTTTCTGGATTTTGAGTTTCTGAGGATTCAGGGCTTCAATCTGAGGACGCGGCTCGTTTTTTTTTGCTCCGTCTTTCTGGAGAGGCGAAACGGTTATCAGGTTTCCGTTTATTTCCTTTACTATGTAAAGCTGTTTTATTTTAGATTCTTTCAATTTGTGTTCTCCGTGAAAATCCGCCAGATTTGTCAGACGCTTTTTAAGCGATTTTAAACTCGTCGACTTGTTGATAACGAAGTTATCGAACAAGTCTAATCTGTCCGAGCCGTCTTTTGCATTCCTCGTAGCCTGCCTGGTTTTTAAGCTCCTTGTAAGTGTCGCGCAGATTGAACAAGGCTTCAGGATAATAAGGATTAAGAATCACCGCCGCCTCGAATGAATCCTGCGCGCTTCTGAAATTTCCCTGGTTGAAGTAAACCGCGCCGAGCGTGTTCCACAGTTCAGAATTTTCGGGATTTTCTTTAAGCCCGTCGCTGCATATCTCAATCGCTTCGTCAAATTTTCCTAAGTCAAAGTAAGTGACCGCAAGTGCTTCTGAAACGTCCTCGTTTATCGATTCGTCTTTGTCAAGAAGCTCCTTCGCCTTTTCAAGGGATTCGGACGCTTCTGAAAGGAATCCTGCGTCGCGGAAAGTAAGACCTAAATTGTACCAGAGAAGATAGTTGTCGTTTTCAAGGACAATCGCCCGTTTAAAGCACGCGATTGCTTCGCTGTAAAACCCGTTCTGGGAAAGTTTGATTGCCTCGTCATTGAGAAGTTCCGGCCGCTCGTTCAATTATTTTTCCTCCGGCAACATTCCAAGAAAAAGTTTTCTTATAAGGACAGAAAATCTTGAGTCTTCAGAGACACCTTTGAAAGTCGAAAGAAGTCTTACATTTTCGCGTATGCATTCTTCGCCTTTTTCCTTGGCTTTTCCGATTGCTCCGCTTTTTTCAAGAAGAGAAATGCATTCCTCAACCGCGTCTGATGAGATTCCTTCTTTTCCCGCTTTTTCAAAAAGCATTGCGATTTTTGACGCGTCGGAAGGATTTTCCTGAATGTGAAGAAGAACAGGAAGGCTTTTTTTCCCTTCGACAATATCATCGCCTCGTTTTTTTCCGGGATTTCCTGTTGTAAGGTTCTGCACGTCGTCAAGAATCTGGAAACCTTCGCCTAATGCCTCAGCGGTTTTTCCTGCCTCTTCCGCCTCTTCCTTTGAAAATCCGCCTGCGATAAGTCCAGCCTGAACCGCAAGGCTTGAAAGTGTTCCTGTTTTGAGGCGAACCATCTGCGCGTATTCTTCAGGCGTCGGAAAGACATCAGGATTTCTGTGCCAGTAAATGTCCATCGCCTGCCCCAGATGAAGACGGCGCAGAAGCATTGTGTAAAGCGTGTAAAATTCGTTTTTAAGTTCTGAAGGAATTTTCAGGCTCTGTATGCATGACGCCGCCTCGAAGTAAAGCCAGCTTCCTGCGTTCAGCGCGGTGTCAAGCCCGTATTTTATGTGCGCGGATTTTTCTCCTCTGCGGCTTTCCGCTGAATCTTCAATGTCGTCGTGGATAAGGCTTGCCGTGTGTACAAATTCCACAAGAGAAGCGAGCGCGTAAATTTCGTCCTGACTTACAGAAGGCTTTTTTCCTGCCTCTTTGGAAAGTCCGTAGCATAAAACCATAAGAAGAGGACGCCAGCGTTTTCCGCCTAAATCCATAAGAGAGCGGCACGGAAGCAGAAGGTTTTCAAGATGCGAATCGTTTACACAGGCGGAAAGCTGCCCGAATGTGTCTTTCTGCCATTCTGGATTTGCCTTAAGGGGAAGATTTTTTTTCAGCGCGTCTTCGATTTTTTCAAGATAAGGAAGAAAGTCTTTTTCCATGCTTAAAACTATATCAAGATTGAATGAAAAACTCAAATTTTTTGTTCTTTAAGGAAAAACGCGGACAAAAAGACAAAAGGCACGGATTCCCGCAATAAAAAAATTGTCGCGCGGATTTGATGACATTTTTTTTCATTCGGGCTATTATTTTCTGAATCAGAATGTCGGGTTCTTTTCCGAAAAAGCATTTCTGCATACTTTTATAAATTCGGTGTTCGGATTGATTTTTGAGCGTTTTTTGGAGCATAAATTATGAAAAAAATCTGTCCTTATAAAAAATATTTTTCTTTCGTCCTGTTTTTCACATTCGTCTGCATTTCAGCGTTTTCAGACGATAAAAATCCCAAGCTTATGTATGTCGCGGTTGAAGAAGCGGATGTGAAGGAAAAACCTTCGTTCTTTTCAAAGACAAAAGAGATTTTTCTATACACGCAGAAAGTCATTGTCCTTGAGACAAAGGGAAACTGGACAAAAGTCCGGCTTCCAGATTCTGAAGACAAGGATTTTCAGAACGATATTCAGAAAGAGATTGTTGAGGGCTGGATTTCCTCAGGAAGCCTTTCAAAAAAACGCATCGCCCAAGGAAAAAGGCTTTCGGCTTCAACAGATGAGCTTGCCCTTGCAGGAAAAGGTTTTTCTTCGGAAATCGAAGATGTCTACAGAAAAAACTCAGAGCTTGATTATGAAGCCGTGGACAGAATAGAAAATTCAAAGAGCGCAAACGTAAGCCTTGACGCGCTGATTGATTTCATAAAAGACGGAAAACTGAACTTTGCCGGCGGATTTCCTGAAGAAGACGGATTTTCCCAAGAGAACGAGATTCCTGAAAAAGAAATTCCTGAAGAAGCCGAGATGGTTTTGAATTCTTGTGAAGGCGACTTTGATGACGCTTGCGGCGGAGAAGAACAATGAAACCTGAAAGACGGATTTTTCGGAACATTTTTTCTTGCTGTGCCTTGGCCTTTGTTTCTGTCTTTTTTTCCTGCGCGACTTTTTCAGATTTCGCCTACATGACTTCTGTCGCGGCGGAAATCGCAGGAACGGCTGGACTTGTTGACGGGAACATCGCTTCTTCAATCTCTTCAAGCACAAAGTCAATCGGAAAGGCTTCGGAATCAATAAGTCCTGAAAACGAATATTATATCGGGCGGGCGGTGGCAGGAGCTTTGCTTTCACGCTACGGACTTTGCTCCGGTTTTCCAGAAGCCGGAAATTATCTGAACTTGATATGCAGCGCCATTGCTGTTAATTCCGGCTTTTCAGGTCTTTACAAAGGCTGTCACGTCGCTGTCCTTGATTCAGATGAGATAAACGCGTTCGCGACTCCAGGCGGACATATTTTTGTGACGCGGGGATTTCTGGACAAGGTTTCCTCGGAAGATGAAATCGCGGCGGTTCTTGCGCACGAAATTTCCCACATTCAGCTAAAACATTCTGTCCAGGCGATAAAATCGAACAGGGCGGCGGACGCGGTTCTGAAAAGCGCAGGCTCGGCTCTTCTTGTTTTTTCCGAAGGAGATGAAGATGTCCTTGAGGCGGTGAATTTCTTTGATGATTCAGTGAACGGAATCGTGAAAAGCCTTGTTGATTCAGGTTTTTCAAAGTCTCAGGAATTTGCCGCGGACAAAAACGCGCTTTCTCTTCTTTCTGCCGCCGGCTACGATGTCTATGCGATGAGGACGATGCTTGAAATGCTTGAGGAAAATTCAAAGGACAAGAAAGGAATAAGCAGAACCCATCCTTCCGCAAAATCAAGGCTTAAGAAAATCGAAAAGGAACTGAAAAAATATGAGCCTTGCGGAACTCTGGATTCCAGAAAAGAACGTTTCGCTTCGTTTTCCGCAAGATGAGCTTTACGGCGCGTTTGATACAGATAATTTTGATATTATGGGAAAACTTAACAAAGTGCTGAATTCCTTGCATAAACAGAAAATCCGCTGCCTGATTGTCTCGCTTCTGGTTTTTGTTTCGGGAATCCTGCTAGATTTTTCAGGCGTTTTTGATTTTCTTGAAAACAAATCTTACGACAGGCGGATCAGGTTTTCAAGTTATTCAAGCGAAAACACAGGAATCGAAAAATATCTGAACATTTTAAGGAAAAAGCCTTGCCGTGATGAAATAACAGTTGTCCAGATTGATCAGGAAAGCATAACTCAGGCTGGAAAAGAATTCGGCTGGGGCTGGCCTTGGCCGCGCGAAGCGTATTCAGACATAATCCGTTTTTTTGATTCTGCGGGCGCGCGGAGCATTGTGTTCGATATTTTCTTTACAGAAGAGTCGAATTTCGGTTTTCAGGACGATTTGAAATTTGCCGAGGCGATGAAAGAGTCCGGCAGAGTGATCCAGGCGGTCTTTTCCTCAAAGGAGAATGAGCCGCTTTTTCCTGTGGATGTCATAAAAGACAATTCCGCTCTTCTTGGAAACATCACAAGCATAAAAGATTCTGACGGAATTATAAGGCGTTCAAGAATTTCTTATTCTTCAGGCGGAACTGAATATGTTTCGCTCGGTCTTTCTCCGCTTTTTCTGGAAAACGGTGGAAGTCCAGATGACGGAAAAAGTGAAAACAAAGCCGGCTTTTCGGAAAAACTTGGTCTGATAAAACAGAAAATCCCTTTGGACAAGGACGGCGCGGTTCTTCTCCGTTACAAAGGAGCTTTAAAGAATTATCAGCCTTTAAGCGCCTTTGACATTGTGAAAAGCCAAAGACAGATTCAGGACGGAGAAGAAAGCGTTTATGTTCCTGAAGACATTCCTGAAAACTCCGATGTGTTTGTGATGTGCTTTGCTCCGGGGCTTTACGATATTTGTCCTACTCCGATTGCGCAGGATTATCCTGGTGCCGGAGTCCATATCGCTTTGCTTGACAATTATCTTTCCGGCGATTTTATCAGGTCTTCGCCTTTATGGCTCGTTCTGGTTTTCTGCGCTTTCATGTCGCTTTCATCCGCGTTTCTGGTTTACAGAATCGACAGAGGCTCGACAAGAAAAAGAATTCCTGGACTTTCGCTTGCGATTGTCAGCGGCTCTTTCCTTGCGGCTCTTGTCTCGTATTCGGCGGTGTTTTTTAATGTCGCGTTTCCTGTTGTCCTTCCGGTTTACTGTTTTCTGGTGTCTTTTATTCTGAATGTCTTTGTGAACTACACTCAGGAAGGAAAACAGAGGCGTTTCATAAAATCCGCTTTCGCGCAGTATTTAAGTCCTCTTGTAATCGAAAGGCTTTTGTCAAATCCTGAAGAGCTAAAGCTCGGCGGAGAAAAAAAGAACATCGCGATTATGTTTTCGGATATCCAGGGATTCACTTCGGTTTCAGAGAATCTTGAGCCAGAAAAACTTACTGAGCTTCTGAACCTTTATCTTTCTGAAATGTCCGCGATAATTCTTGATTCAGGCGGAACGATTGATAAATATGAAGGAGACGCGATTGTCGCTTTCTGGAACGCGCCTCTTGATATGAAGAATTATTCCCGTTCTGCGCTTGAAGCCGCTGTGATGTGCCAGAAAAGGCTTTCTGAGCTTGAAAAGGATTTTTCAAGGCTCGCCGGCTGTCCTCTGCTTGCAAGAATCGGACTGAACACAGGAGATGCTGTTGTCGGAAATATGGGTTCTGTCCATCGTTTTGACTACACAATGTTCGGCGACAGCGTGAATCTTGCCTCAAGGCTTGAAGGAATAAACAAACAGTTCGGAACTTATACAATCTGCTCAGAATCCTTGAAGGAAAACGCGGAGAAAGAAGGAACCGAAATCTGTTTCCGCGAGATTTCAAGGGTTCAGGTTGTAGGAAAAAACGAGCCTGTTGTCATTTACGAGCCTTTCCTTAAAGAGCAGTTTGAGGAAAAAAAAGATGTGATTTCGGTTTTTGAGAAAGGGCTTTCAGAATTCTATAAAGGCGATTTCAGGAAAGCGGAAGAGTTTTTTTCGATGGTTTCTGAAAAAGATCCGCCTTCCGCAAGGTACAAGGAACGCTGCGAAAAACTTATGTCTTTGCCGCAGGACAAAGAATGGAAAGGAATTTGGGTTTCTGACAGGAAATGAGAAAATGCAGAGGCTTTCAGAAAATTTTGCTTTAAGAAGCGGAGCATATGTATATTGAAACATAAAGGTTTTTCTTATATTATGAACTTCACATTTTTAGGATATAAGGAGCTTTAAGAAATGGAAAAGCAGACAATCAATGCCAAGACAAGAACTGTCTCTGGAAAAGCGGCTGCAAAAAGACTTCGAGAAGTAGGTAGTATCCCTGCGGTCGTTTACAACGACAAGGGCGAATCCACAATGATTGAAGTGAACGCGGCTGAATTCAACAAGGTCTGGAGAAACATCACAAAGACAACTCCAGTCGAGCTCAATGTCGACGGAAAAACTTCACTCGCTTTGATTAAAGATGTTGAATACAACATCAGAAACGACAGCGTTCTTCATGCGGACTTCTTTGTTCCTGCAAAGGACAAGAAACTCAAGTATTCGCTTAAAGTGCATTTTGCAGGAAACGCTGCCGGCGTTCTCAAGGGCGGTTTCCTTTTGAAGCACGTTCCTGAAGTTTCAGTTCTTGCGACAATCGAGAATCTTCCTGAGAGAATTACAGTTGATGTGTCAAACCTCAATGTCGGCGATTCATTCAAAGTAAAGGATCTGGACCTTGGAAAAAATGTCGAGATTGTTACAGACGCGGAAGCCGAGCTTGTAAGCATTTCTCCGGCGCGCTAAATTTCAGCGCCGAAGAGACAGGGCTGCTTTTTTCAGGCAGCCCTTAATTATTTTAAAGCAATGATTTAAAATAAAAGCCGGCGTTTGAGGAAAAAACATGGACCAGTTTGAAAGCGAAGAGAACAGCGAAAACAAAAAAGACAGAGTGAACGAAGGCTTCGGACGAAAACAAGAATGTTCGGAAAATGAATTCAATGAATTTGAGGAACGCGTCTTAAAAAATCTTCTTAAATGCGGAGTCGGCATTTCCTCTGAAGATTCCCCGGGAAAATCCTTGAGAATCGGGATTGCGGTCTCAGGCGGCGCGGATTCTGTAAGCCTTCTTTTAAGCGTCTGCTCGCTTTGCAGGAAATTCGGAAAGCCGTTTTTTGTCGTCACAGTGAACCACAGAATCAGAAGCGACAAGGAATCTTTTTCCGATGCTGAATTCGTTTCGGCTCTTTGCAGAAAACTTGATGCCGAGCTTTTCACAAAGACGCTTGAAAAAGGCGAGGTTTTAAGGCTTTCGCGGAAAAGAAAATGCGGGATTGAAGAGGCGGCTCGTTTTTTGCGCTACAAGGCGTTCGACGAGTTCAGGTCGCTTTATAATCTTGACTATGTTCTTCTTGCGCACAACGAGGACGACAACCTTGAGACAATCCTTATGCGTTTTCTTCAAGGCTCGGCTTCCAGCGGAATCAGGGAAAGCCGCTCTTATTTTGTCCGTCCTTTGCTTGATATAAAACGGAGCGAAATCGAATCTTATCTGAATTTAAAAGGAACTTCCTGGCGAACAGACAGCACAAATTCCGACGAGAATTATCTTAGAAACAGAATCAGGAAAAATCTTGTTCCTCTTCTTGACGAGAAATTTTCGGGCTGGAGAAAATCCCTGGTTTCTTCCGCGGAGAAAGTCGCTTTTGACGAGGAATATTTTTCAGAAGAGATTGAAAAAATTGTTCCGCTTGAAGAAAAAGATGAAAAAATCGTGTTTGAAAAAGAATATTTTAAATCCCTTCCTTCCGCCTTGTGCCTGCGCGTCTGCTACAGAAGTTTTTCTCTTCTTGGAGTCCGCTCAAGGATTCCGTTCAGGCGGATTACAGAATTCCTTGAAAAACTTAAATCGCTTTCTTCCTGTGATTCCTTTGAAATTCTTATGGGCGAGATTTCATTCGGCTTTGACGGAAAAACCGTTTATTTCAAAAAGCCTGAAACAATAGCGACTGAATCAAGTTTTTTTGCTATAATTGAAAGAAGAGGAGAATTTGATTTTCCTTTCGGCTCTTTGTCTGTGAAGGAAAATGCTTCGGGCGGATTTTCGCTTGAGTTTTCGGGCGAGTTTTCAGGATTCAGCATTGAGGCGGAAAATCTTCCTGTCCTTGTCCGGAGCCGCCAGAAAGAAGACAGAATTCTTTCTTCCTTCGGAGCGTTAAAGAATGTGAGCGACATTCTTTCTGACTGGCGCGTTCCTTCTTCAGAGAAAGACATGATTCCGCTTGTCCAGGAGCTTTCTTCGCCTGAAAAGAAAATCACCGCGCTTTTAGGAAGCGTGAAAGGCTATAAAAACTGGATTGTCCGGTGAAAAATCCGAGGTCAAAAGATAATATGAAAAAAAATCTGATTTTTGTTTTTGCGGTTTTTGCATTAAGTCTCTGTTCTTTTTCCGCGTTTTCAGCCTCTTCGGTTCAAAGGGCGAACAGACGGACTGCTGTCCGCTGCCTGAGCCTTGCGAAAAGCTATCTTTCTTCGGGCGATTTTGAGAACGCGCTTTCTCAGGTTGAGCTTGGACTTTCTTATGACGAGAATGTTTCAGACTTGTGGTACATAAAAGCGGCGGCGATGAGCCAGAAAGGCGAGGCGAGGGCGTTTCTGATTCCTCTTGTGCAGCGCGCTGTCACAGAAGGCGAATGGGTTGACTACAACAGGGATTCCGCGCGGATTCTTTATGCGGATTTGCTTTGCGACACAGGCGAATACATCCAGGCTCTTGCGGTTCTGGACACAAATCCGAGGATTTTCAGTTCAGACGCGGAATTCATAAGGGCAAAATCATATTACAGAATCGGAACTGAGGATTCTGTCTCGAAAGCCCGCGAAAAAATAAACACGGCAAGAAAAATCTACGGAAACGATATGCGTTTTCCAGAACTTTTTTTCCGCCACGAATATTCAATTATGAAAAATATGGAAAAAATGGAAAACGCGGAAAAAGAGAGTGGTGACGGAACCGGAGATGGTTTTTCAGAGAACCCGTCGTCGGCTCTTGTCAGGAAAATCGCGGATTCGTTCATCGCGAAAATGCCGGAATATGAAAATCCTGACGATGAGCTTGAGATTTACGCCGCGATTTTTGCTTCCGGCGAAAGACAGAAGCGGCTTCTGGAGGCGTTTTCCGCGCACGGACTGCGTCATCCTCTTTACGCAGGAATCGCGCTTGAAAACGGACTTTTAACTGAAGGCGAGGCCTGGGATTATTTTTCTTCGTTCGCGGACGGAAAAATAAGCCTTTCTCTCCTTGAGGATTTTCTTCCTCACATAACTGACAAGGACACCGCCGAATCTGTGAGGGAATATCTGAATGCGTATTCCGGAACTTTGACTTTGGACACAAACGGCGACCTTGAGGAGAACCTGACTGTCGTTTATTCGCGCGGAAGACCGGAGAGTTTTTTCTGGGATTCTGCGAACGACGGAATAATAGAATGGAATGTGAAATGCGATTTCGGAGTTCCAGAAACGATTGACCTTACGGACGGGAACATCCGGCTTTCCTACGGAACTTATCCTGGAATCGTGGAAGCGCTCTACAAAAGCGCAAGGTATGAAAACGGAGCGGCTGTGTTCAGGATTCATGACGGAGAGATGAGCTGGTCTCCTTTCGACATAAAAACAAGCGCCCTTGTAAAAGGCCTTTTTGACTTTGATTTTTACATTCCTTTTCCTGAGGAAAATTCTTCGCATCTGAACGCAGGGCTTTTTCTTTCGTCCTGCTATTCCTATGAAGTTCCTACAGAAGAACGGGAAAATTCGTTTATCCGTTTTTCAGTTCTGGACGGACAGATTCAAGGCTCTGAATATATCCAGGACGGAAGGCTTTACGCTTCTGGAGCTTTCGTGGATTCTCTTCCTGAAACGCGTTCTGTTGACAATGACGGCGACGGCGTTTTCGAGACGACGGAATTTTTCGGCTTCGACCCGGAAAATGAATACGAGACTTCTCTGGCTGACCAGGAGCAGCTTATGACAAACCTGTTCGGGCTTCCGGCTTCAGGCTCAGGGCTTTTTGTCAGAATGATTCAGATTGACAGGAACCAGGACACAGTTCCTGATTTCACAGAGGAATATCTTCCGCTCGGAGGAAAAATAACACGCTGGGACAATGATTATGACGGAAACTGGGAAATAAGCTACAAAAAATATCCGCAGGAAAAAGGAAGTCCGCTTGTCGAGGAGTCAGAGTTTTTGAGCTTCTTTGAAAAAGAAAGCGTGAAAATCACAAGCATTGACGGCGTCCCTTCTGGCGTGAGCGTCGGCGGAACCGAGCGAAAAGTAACTAAAGGCTCGTACGACGGTTTTTACTGGATAGGAGAACAGGGCGGAGCGGAAGATGAATATTCTCTTCTGAAAGACTTTGACTTTTCCGCGCCTCAGGGAACTTCAATGCTCCTTGAAAACGGTTCTGAAAGGATGATTGCTGTGAAAATCGGCGGAAATATTTACGGAACGCTTCTGCCTTCCTATGAAGCAGATTTTTCTGAGACAGACACAACTGAGTCAGATTCCTCTGGCGAAGATTCAACCGAAGGAGAAACAAATCCTTAAAATGAAAAAAAAATGTATCTTCCGCGGATTTTTTTATTCTCCGCTCGCGGTCTTTTTGTATTCGGCTTTCATGTTTTCTCTTTTTTCATGCACGAGTTTAAGGCAGCCTAAAGAGGTTTTTGTTTTTCAGGAATACACGGAAAAAGACATAATCGAGAACGAGAAAAAACGGATTTCCGCGTTAAAAGACGGGCATCCTGTCGAGGCTTTGTGGCGCGCGGAGATTTTAGGCGACGAGGAAACTGTAAGCCTTTACGAGGAAAACCTTTTTTCGCTTTTCAGTTCCGCGCTTTCCTCAGGCGATTATGAAAAGGCATGGAAATATTATGTCTCTCTTGAGTCATGCGGATCCAGGCTTTTAAAGAATGTTGCAGCCACAAGAAATTCGGTTTATGCGGATTTTGTCAGAAATGTTCCTTCATTCAATCTTTCACAAGCGGATTCGGCTCTTCTTCCGAAGAACATGGCTGACTGCGTGAACGCGACTGTGACAATATGGGTTGACAAGGGAATAAAAATCCAGAACGGAGTAGGCTATGCGGACAGAAGCCTGGGCTCAGGATTTTTCATAAACAAGGACGGATACATTGTCACAAACCATCATGTCATAAGCGAGCTTGTCGACCCGAAATATGAAGGCTACGCGAGGGTTTATGTAAAGCTCGCGCGCGACCAGGACAACCGTATTCCTGCCAAAGTCATCGGATACGACGAGACGCTTGACCTTGCTCTTCTGAAGGCGGAAGTCACTCCGCCTTTCATTCTTGCTTTGGGCTCTTCGCTTGATTTGTCTGTCGGCGACAGAGTGAGCGCGATAGGAACTCCGCTCGGGCTTCACGGAACTGTGACGACCGGAATTGTCTCCGCGGTCGGAAGAAAACTTTTCACTACAGGAAGCGTCATGCAGATTGACGCTGCTGTGAACTCAGGAAATTCAGGCGGACCTCTGATCGACTCTAACATGAAAGTGCAGGCGATTGTGTTCGCCGGAATAATGCAGTATCAGGGGCTTAATTTCGCGATTCCTGTCGAGTATTTAAAGCAGGATCTTCCTTTTCTGTTTGCAGGCGGAAAACGTAAGCAGGTCTGGGTCGGCGCTTACGGACACACAAAAAGGGAAGGTCTTTCGGAAAAAGGTCTTGAAGTCCAGTACATAATGCCGGGCGGAGTTTTAAGCCGCGCAGGACTTAAAAAAGGCGACATGATTCTTTCTGTTGACGGAGAGAAAATAAACGGAATCGAGCGTTTTCAGGATATTCTGAGGAATTTCAGCGACGAGACAATACTCCGTTTTTCTTATGAACGCGACGGAGAAAAAAAGGACGGGCTTTTCTATCTTGCGGAGCGTCCTGAAAATCCGGGCTACGAGATTTATTCGAGCGATTTGCTTCAACACAGTTTTGTTCCGATTTTCGGAATGGGGCTTACGCCTTCATCGACGACTTCTTCAAGGCGTTACACAGTCTCAAGCATAATAAGCGGCTCGATCGCGGACGAGTCAGGTTTTTCGGAAGGGGATCCGCTTACTGTGACAAGCGTCGATTTTTCCGATGAGAAGGACGCGGTTTCAGTCGGAATCTACACGCGGAAAAAGAAAAAAGTCTATCTTGACATTTCGATGCGCATCGGAAGCCAGCTTGACGGCCCGAACTATTTTTGATTCTTGCTGTGGCTGTTTTCAGTCAGGAATCAGGTTTTGTGAAAATAAAATTAAATCAGCCGGAAAAAAAATAAAGAATAAAGGCAAAAGGAAATGTTTTTATGGAAATGAGATTCAAGCGCAATTTCTGCATCATCGCGCACATTGACCACGGAAAATCAACGCTTTCCGACAGGCTTATCCAGAAATCAAAAATCATTGATGAACGGAAAATGAAAAACCAGATTCTCGACAATATGGATATCGAGCGAGAGCGCGGAATCACGATAAAAAGCCAGGCGGTCACGATTCCGTACAGAGCGAAAGACGGAAACGACTACGAGCTGAACTTTGTCGATACGCCGGGCCATGTGGATTTCTCTTACGAAGTGAGCCGCGCGATTGCCTCCTGCGAAGGCGCTCTTCTTCTGATAGACGCAAGCCAAGGCGTTGAAAGCCAGACTGTCTCTAATATGTATATGGCGCTGGAGCACGACCTTGCGATTGTTCCTGTCATAAACAAAATCGATCTTCCTTCCGCGGATATTCCTTCTGTCAGGCTTCAGATTGAAAAAGAGCTCGGACTTGACGACGGGCAGACTCAGCTTGTCTCTGCAAAAACAGGCGAAGGAATCGACAGTCTTCTTGAGGCGATTGTGAATTATTTTCCGGCTCCGTCTGGAGATGGTTCCGCTCCTCTGCAGGCTCTGATTTTTGACTGCCATTACGATGTTTACCGCGGAGTCATTGTCCATGTAAGAATCATGGAAGGAACTGTAAAGAGCGGCGAGGCAATCAAAATGATGAGCAGCGGGCTTGAATACAAAGTCGAGCAGCTTGGAATCTTTAAAATCGATTACGAGGAGAAAGACAGGCTTGAGGCCGGAGATGTGGGATATATAATTTCAGGGCTGAAAACAGTAAGCGATGTGAAAGTCGGAGACACAATAACCGGTGCTCAGAATCCTGCGGTTTCCGCTCTTTCAGGGTTCAAGGAAGTGAAGCCGGTTGTCTATTCCTCGATTTATCCGATGGATTCAAATGACTACGAGGAGCTGAAATCTTCCATCGAGAAACTGAAGCTGAACGACGCTAGCCTTGTCTACGAAAAGGACAATTCAATCGCGCTTGGAAACGGTTTCAGGTGCGGATTTTTAGGTCTTCTTCATCTTGAGATTGTCCAGGAGAGGCTTGAACGCGACTACAGCCAGTCGATTATTTTCACGGCTCCTTCTGTGCGCTACAAGATTGTTTTGACAGACGGAACTGAGACTTTTATCGACAATCCTTCTGAATATCCGCAGGGAAGAATCAGAAACGCCGAAGAGCCTTATATCAAAGCGAGCATAATAACTCCTGCGGCATATCTCGGCTCGATTATGGATCTGTGCATGCAGAAACGCGGCGAGCAGACGAATATGCAGTATCTTGACGAGAAACGCGTCGAGCTTACTTATGAAATGCCGCTTTCGGAAGTCCTTTTTGATTTTTACGACAAGCTTAAAAGCTACAGCCGCGGATACGCTTCATTTGATTATGAGGTCATCGGCTACCGCGCGACAAACCTTGTGAAAGTCGATATTCTTCTGAACTCAAAGCCTGTCGACGCGCTTTCGTTCCTTGCGTTCAAGGACAACGCTGTTGACCGCGCAAGAAAAGTCTGCGAAAGGCTCAAAGATGAAATCAGCCACCAGCAGTTTAAAGTCGCGATTCAGGGCGCGATCGGCGGACAGATTATAGCGCGCGAGACTGTGAGCGCATTCAGAAAAGATGTCCTTGCAAAATGCTACGGCGGCGACATTACCCGTAAACGGAAGCTTCTTGAAAAACAGAAAGAAGGAAAGAAGCGCATGAAAATGTTCGGCGATGTCGAGCTTCCTCAGAGCGCGTTCCTTGCGGTTCTGAAAGAAAAGAAAGACAATTAAACTGCCTTGAAAAAACTGGACTTTCCAGGACCGCTCTAAAAGAATCAGGAAAGGGAAACAGATTTTGAGACTTCCACGGAAAACGGCTTGAATCCAAAAAGCGTAAAATTTCTAGAGGCTTAGGATTTTAAGGAAATAATCGGTTTCGCTTCGGACACGCTTTAAAAATCCGAGCGAAAGGTTTTTCCTGTATCCGTCCGGAAAATGAAGATAAAGATATTCGCGGTTTTCAAGGATTTCAAGGATTTTCCTGTTCCGTTCGTCTTCTGAAAGTCCTGTTTTCCCCGAAAGAATATCTTTAAGCTCTGAAAGGGCGTTTTTTTCTTCACTGATGAATTTTTCGGTTTCGGCGCGGATTGCTGACCTTGTTTCCCGTTTGCTTTGAAAATCCGCTTTCAGAATGTTTTTGTTTTCCGTGGATTTGGTTTTGATGATTTCATATTCAGAAAGTTCAGAAGGAAAATCTTTTCTTTCGATTCCCAAGTCAAGTCCTGTCTTTCCGATGTCAAAAAGATTCTTCGCGCCGGAAAACCTGTCTTCAAACAGATCCCTGTAGCCTTTGAGCTTTCTGTCTGTGAACACGGTTTTTCCGTCTTTCCCTTTTTCCTTTAAAGAATTTTTCCCGAAGCTTCCTTCAAAAGCGTCGGCGGCTTTCGTTCTGTCTGATTTTTTTCTCCGCCCGTTCTCGTGGAACGCGCTTTTTATATGCGAGTTTCCTTTTGAATAGGAAAAATCAAGCCCTGAGACAAAAACAGGAACATTCTCGCTTCCGCGGATTTTCAAGGCAAGAAGGACCGCTGAAAGCCCGACAGACCCTAAAGGCTCGCAGGGAAAGTTTATTATTTTTCTTTCGCAGAGAGTCCTTAAAAAATTTGAATCCGAATAAAGCGGAGAATAAAAAACATTCTTTTCAGGGTTCAGTTTTGCGGCGTTGTGGCTTGCGCAGATGCTTAAAAAAAGCGTCCTGTACGAATTTTCTGTTCCGATAAACGCGCCTTGGATAATGCTCTGGCTTTCCTCGCAGACTGCCGCGTCCGCCTCAAGCCCGAGAGCCTTTAAAGCCTGAAGGCAGGCGTCGACCGCGATTATGAAAAAACCGTTTCTGTTTTCCGGCTTTTTTCTGATTTCAAAAAGCGTGTCAAGCGCGCTTTCTCCGGCTCCCAGGACAATTATAGGTTTGTCCACGGTGAATAAATTTCTGCTTTCAGGAAGAATCTTCAGGTTCTTGAACAGGTTCGCGCTGAAATTCCTTCCGAATTTAACAAGCGTGATTCTGTTTTTCCAGAACTGGCCCACAATGTTCTGCGAGACTTCAAGGATTCTTTCATATTCCGCTCTGTTCAGATTCGCGGCGGCGGAAAAATCTATCTTCAGGATTCTCTTGAAATCTCCGCGGAAAGTCCTGTTCAAGGTTTCAGGAAATTTTTTCGCTTCTTCAGGCGGAATGAACGAGAATCTGTCTTCTGAAAGGTTTGAAAAATCAAGGCGTGAAATATGCTCTTCTGTAAGTTCAAGAAGTTCATTTTCAAGCTCGAATGCGATGACATGACATTTTTCAGGAAGTTTTTCCAGAAGCTCCGGGATTCCGTAGCATAGAAGCGGAGAAAAGCAGAAAACCAGAGTTTCCGGAAGGATTTCGGTTCTTCTTATTATCTCCAGTATGTTTTTTTCGGGATTGCGCCTTGAATAGAGAAACCTTTCTTTGTACTTCACAGAAAAGCCCTGACCGGCAGGAACCAGGCAGGGCTTTGTTTCAGGTTTTTCCAAATCGGATTCCTTATGGCTAGTCGCTTGACGCGAAATAGTTGAAGTAGACTTCGTTGAATCTGTTGTCGAGTTTAGGGCTTGAAAGAATTGCGTTCTGGACTGAATATGAATCGTAAGAGGCGATTTCGTCAGCCAATGCGTCCGGCTCGGCTTTTTCAGTTTCAGCCACTGTTTCAGAAAGCTGAAGGACAAGAATGTTCCGTCCGTTTGTTATAGGACTTGAAATCTCGCCCTTTGCAAGAGAGAAAGCGGATTTCAAGAAATTCTCGTTTGTCGCCGCTCCGGAAAGCCCTTCAAGGCTTGTGTCAAGCCTGTCTGCGATGCTTGCGTTTCCGTAGTTCAGAGGAAACGCCGGGACTTCGATTTTCGTTTTTCCGAATTCCCGGCACGCCCTGTCAAAAGTTCCTTCCGAAGCGGATTTTATGAATTTCTCTGCCTCTGCGTTGAAGTAATCCTCGATTCTTGTCGCCTCGTTCGAGTTTATGTAGCTGTAGACAGTTTTTAGAGTCTCTTCGTCTGAAAAATCAGCGTCGCTTGCCTCGCTGTCCGCGCGGAAAATCGAATATCCGATTGTTGTCTGGACAGGGCCTGAAATTTCACCTTCTTTAAGCGATATGATTTTCTGGAAATCCTCAGCGTTCTTTACAGCCCCTTCAATCTGATAACTGTACTTGCTGTTCATTTTCCCTGAATCGTTTGTGTATGATTTCTGCGAGTATTCGGAAACCGCGTCCCCGAATGTGATTTCATTGTTTGAAATCCGTCTTGCCACAGTTTCGGCGGTTGATTTGTCGCCCACTGTAATCATGGAAAAATCGTATTTTCTGAATTTGTCTGCGTTTTCTGTGCCGAACAGAACTTTTTCGCTGTCAGGATAATCGTTCATATTGAATGAAACCATATTGAACTGTCTTTTCTCTGAATTGAAATCCTGAAGACATTCTATTTCCGCGTCTGAACTTTTGATTCCGTAGATAGAAGTTTTTCCGATTGTAGCCTCATAGCTTCCGAACAGGTCGTCCTGATAACGCTGGGCTGCAAGAGTGTCCTCAAAGTCTTCTCTCATCGCCTGCACACGCGCAGGGTCAGCGAGCTTGTAGATTTTCTGCGAATATTTTCCTGTCTCGTCGGTGAAGTACGGCATCATCGCGCGGTTCACGGCTGTCCTTGGAACAATGTATCCGCTTTTTTCGACCGCTTTTTTGAACGCGAGCCGTGTCACAGTTGTGTTGAACGCCGCGTTGAAAAGATAATAATAATCCTGGCTTGTAAGCGAGTTTCCCCGGTTTTTGTAGGAATCAGCGTATTGTGTGACATAGTCCGCGAATTCGCTTCCCTGTTCGTAGCGGATTTCGGTTCCGTCGTACTTTCCGAACGCCGGAGCGCGTTTTCCAGATCTTCCGCCTGAAAAAATAGGAACCAGAACGAATATGAAGGCCGCAATCAAAAGAATGACAAGCGAGCCGATTGTGTAGACACCTTTTTTCATTTTAACAATCCTTTGTTTCGTTGAAATGTGATTTAGAAAATTGCGATATTTTAACACGCTCATAATCAGGTGTCAATCTTCGGATATGTTCGTGTCAGGGCTTCCGCATTATAACCAGTTTCAATAAAAAAATACCTCAAATGTCGACTTTTATGAATAAATAGTCCAAATGTCGATTTTCTTTGCAAACAATAAAAAATGCACGTAGGCAAGGTTCCGATTTGAAAAACAATCTGCACAAGTGAGTAAGGAGAACTTAAAAGTTGCAAATATGCTTGCCTGGTGGTTACTTCGCTTCGCTTCGTGCGCAAGCGGGCGACTTGCTCAACCACCACAATTTTTGACGAACGCGGAAGCCGTTTTTCATAATCGGGTTCTTGCCGAGAGTTCATTTTTGCATGGTTTCATAAAATCGACATTTGGGGTAATGGGAAATCGTAGATTTTCCTAAATCCGTGTGACGACTATATTTTCGTGCGGAAGCCCTGTTGGCATAAAAAAACTGATACTATTTTTGGAAAAAGCGTTGTATAATAAAAAGGCATTTTGGGAGAAAAGAATGGAAATCAATTACAAAGAGACAGGATTCAGGTTTGTCGGCGATGATATGCTGGAGTTCTGCTGCGACGCTGCCAGATATGAGGATTTGGAGAAAGGCGAGGATGTTTATGTTTCCGGCTCTTTCAACGGCTGGACAAACACAGCGGATTCCTCGTGGAAGATGAAACGGAAAGTCTCCAGAAATTCAGTTTATTTTGAGCTCCAGAAGCCTGCAAGGGAAGTTATGATTCCGGGAAACACAGGCTATCCTGAATTCCGTTTTTACGGGCTTTCTCCCGAAACTTCACACTTTCTCACCGAAAAACAGATCTGCGACAAATTTTCTTTTGAAAAGAACAAGCTTATTCTTCAGAGCAAGGATGAGATTTCTGACATCGCGTCCGCGAAATTCTCCTTTGAATCTGAAAAAAAACTCGCTGATTTCGACCCGGAATGTCCCGCCTGCCGCGCTGAAATTTCAAATGTCAGGCTTGTTCCGGGAACAAAAAGCCTTTACAGAGGATACAATCCGTTCAAGCGTTCGCGCGGCGAGCTCGACACAGAGGATTTAAGAATCGAACTTGTGCAGAAGGCGTTCAGGATTTTCGGAATCAAGTCTGACATCACATTGAACGGCTACGAGGGAGCGAATGTCCTTTTCGGAGAATCGGTTCCTGAAATCATCAGAGAGATTGAAAAAGAAAACAACAGGCTCTGCATAAACATTGACTACAATCTGGTTTATTTCCATTCGGACGCCTTTGATTTTTCCGCCGCCTTGAGAAAAATCGGGCTTTTTATGATAGAGCATCCTGCTCCTTTTTATCTTCACTGCCGGCTCGGAAGCGACAGGACAGGAGTGATAAGCGCGGTTTTTGCCGCTTTGTGCGGAGCGTCCTGGGAAGATATTGCAAGGGATTATGAAAAGACTTCAGACATGGGAATCGGCGAATACAGGAACAGAAGGCTTCTTCAGTACAGCCTTGAGAAGATGCTCGGAAAAAATCCGTCTCACTTAAAAGACCTTGCCTACAATATCCAGACTTTTTTCCTTAAAGAAAATATTTTCACAATGGAAGAAATGCAGAAAATCGTCGAGAAGCTGAATTCTGAAAACGAAAGCGCTGATTCAAATTTCTTTGATTTTTCAGGGAAACACATCTGCGCTCTTAGAAAGTCAGCGAACATTTGAAAGATTTGAATTTATCTTTTTTAGTTTGTATCTTCAGATATAAAGCATTTTATTTGTCTTGAATGCGGAGTTTTATGAATACTGATGGAAAATCGCCTGCGTTTCCGCGGAAGTTCAGGCTTTTTTTATGTGATTTGTAAAACTTGGCGTACGGGCGTTTTAATCATAATTTTAGGAGCAAAAAAATGGCTGAATGTGACCACGACTGTTCTTCATGCGGTCAGAGCTGCGCGGAGAGGGATTTGCGCGTAAAACTGAGGGCGGGAAGCTCTGTAAAGAAAGTTGTCGCTGTTGTAAGCGGAAAAGGCGGAGTCGGAAAATCTCTTGTGACAAGCATGCTTGCGGTCAAGATGCAGAAACTCGGTTTCAGGACGGCGATTCTTGACGCTGACATAACAGGTCCTTCGATTCCTGAAAGTTTCGGGCTTGGCGACGCGCGCGCGGAAGCCGCGGAGGATTCATTGGATCCTGTTCTGACTGATTCAGGAATTCAGCTTATGTCGATGAATTTTCTTCTGCAGAACGAAAACGACCCTGTGATCTGGAGAGGACCTGTGATTTCGGGCGCAGTTCAGCAGTTCTGGACAGATGTGAACTGGAAAGATGTTGATTTCATGTTTGTCGATATGCCTCCGGGAACTGGAGATGTTCCTTTGACTGTTTTCCAGTCGCTTCCGATTGACGGAATCATTGTTGTTTCTTCGCCTCAGCAGCTTGTCCGCGTTATTGTGGAAAAGGCTGTGAAAATGGCTGAAATGATGAATGTTCCGATTCTAGGTCTTGTCGAGAACATGAGTTATGTGAAATGCCCTGACTGCGGAAAACAGATTACCGTTTTTGGAAAAAGCAATATCGAGAAAATCGCGGAATGTTTCAATCTTCCTGTCCTTGCGCGGATTCCGATGGAAGAAAGCACTTCCTCTGCGGTCGATTCAGGCGATGTTGAAAGCCTTGACCTTCAGGAACTGAACAGGCTTTCGGAAACTGTAAAGAACTTGCTTTAAAAATCGGAATTTGCTTTTTTGGTATTGACCTTTTTTTTTGATGATAGTATATTACTAGACATCACGCGGGTGTAGCGAAGCTGGTTATCGCGCTGGCCTGTCACGCCGGAGACCACGGGTTCGAGCCCCGTCACTCGCGCTAGCCTTCCACCTGTTGGAAGGCTTTTTTATAAAGTTCAGGACATTTAAGTCGCTTATTTGCGGCTTTTCAGTTTCTGGATTAATTTTTTACGGGCAATAGCGCAGTTGTTGCACGTTTTTGGTCGGGAAATCCTAAACAAACCGCTTTCGCGCTTTGTTTTTAACGGATTTTCTATTTACAGGTTCGGAACGTTGAGGTCGCTTCCAGCGACATTTTCAACTTCTGTTATATTTTTATAATTACGGGCAATAGCGCAGTTGGTAGCGCGCGACGTTCGGGACGTTGAGGTCGCTGGTTCAAATCCAGTTTGCCCGAAATTTCTAAATCCTTGTAAAATATAGATTTACAAGGATTTTTTTTGTTTAAAAATCATTGTTGAAAATACTCGAATTTGGCAAAAGAGAATAAAATATTTTTAAATCGAAAATTTAATTGCGTTGTCAATGCTTAAAAAGTGTTGTTCATAAGAACTGATTTCCGTGTCAAGAAAAAATAACCATTGTAAAATACGGAATCTTGTTTTAAAATTATCTTATGTATTATTTCATAACGAATATTCACGGAGCGAGCGGAAAGGCGCTTTTGACTTGGAAGAAAGTCAAAAAGATTCTTCTGGAAAAGAAAGTCCAGTTCAAAACTCTTCTTTCTACTGCTCATGGCGAGGCTGAGCGTCTTGCTTCTGAAGTCTGCGCGAACGATGATCCTGAAAAAAATATTGTTGTTGTCGGCGGCGACGGAACTATAAACGAAGTCCTGAACGGAATAACTGATTTTTCAAAAGTTAAATTTGCTGTCATTCCTGCCGGAAGCGGAAGCGATTTCTGCCGCGGAGCCGGAATCAGACGCGGATACAGGAATATCCGGAAAGTCCTTGAGAAAATTCTTTCTTCCGGAGGCGAGGAAAAAATCGACCTTGGAAAAGTTTCCGCCGACGGAAAGACAAGGTATTTCGGAATCAGCTCAGGAATCGGAATCGACGCGATTGTCACAAAAAAAGTGAACGAGTCAAAGCTTAAGCCTTTTCTGAACCGGATAGGACTTGGCGGATTTGCCTACATAATCCTGACTTTAAAGACTCTTGCGGTGATGAAGTTCTACAAAGTCAAGGCGGTTTTTGACGGAAAAGAAAATCTGGATTTCGGAAAGCTTATTTTTCTTTCAGCGATGAATCTTAAAGCAGAAGGAGGCGGCGTGAAAATGGCTCCGCACGCTTTGCGTAACGACGGAAAGCTTACAAGCTGCGCCGCGAACGGAATTCCCAGAGGACTTGTCTACTTTATTTTCCCGTTTCTTATTCTCGGCCTTCACGAAAAGTTCAAAGGTTTCACTGTAAGATATTTTTCTTCCCTTGAAATTGAATCTGAAACTCCGCTTGTTCTTCATACAGACGGAGAATATGTCGGCGATGTGAAGCATATAAAATGGGAAGTTCTTCCGGGCGTTCTCCGGATTTTAAATTGACCGAAAAACCAAAAGAAATGAAAAAAAATCTCATTTTCGCTGTTCCGCTTTTCTTTGTGTTCTGTTCAGGATTTCTTTTTTCCTGCCGTTCCGAATCAAAATCTTCTGTTCAGTTCAGGGCTATGGACACTTACATGAGCGTGACTTCCTACGGAAAAAAAGCCGCGGAAGCGAACAGGAAAGTCCGCGAACGGATTGAGGTTCTTGAAAAATATTTTTCAACCACAATTCCGGAAAGCGAAGTCTACAGGATAAATGAAAGTTCTGAAAATCAGATTGAAATAAGCCACGCGGAGACAAAAAAACTTCTTGAGTTCTCGCTTGAAGTCGCGGAGAGGACAGACGGTGCCTTGAATCCGTGCCTTTATCCTGTGATAAAACTCTGGGGCTTCACGACAGGCGAATACAGAGTTCCTTCCGAAAAGGAAATAAAAGACGCTCTTTTGAAAACCGATTTCCGTGTCCTGAAAATCCTGAAATCCGGAACTGAAAGCCAGAAAAATGCGGAAAATTTTCCTTCCGAAGATGCTTTGCTTTTTTCTCCAGTTCCGTCAGGAAAAAAATATTTTGTGCAGAAAAATCCCGGAATGATGGTCGATTTCGGGGCGGTCGCTAAAGGTTTTTCAGGCGACGAGGCTTTGAAGATTCTTGAAGAGAACGGAATAAAATCCGCCTTGCTTGATTTAGGCGGAAACATTCAGGTTCTTGGAGCAAAGCCCGACGGCTCGGAATGGAACATCGGAATAAAAAATCCCTGGGAAGCCGGAAATCCTGTGTGCGGAATAAAAGTTTCAGGCAAAAGCGTTGTCACAAGCGGCGGATACGAGCGTTTTTTCTTTGACGAAAACGGAAAAAAATACATCCACATTTTTGATTCAAGGACAGGTTTCCCGGTCGAAAATGAACTTGAAAGCGTCACGGTCATTGCGGATTCAGGGCTTTTTGCCGATTCTCTAAGCACGGCGCTTTTTGCGATGGGAACGGAAAAAGCCTCCAGGTTCTGGAAAAACGACCGGACTTTTGAAATGGTCATGATAACAAAAGACGCGCGGCTTTTTTATACTGACGGAATCAAGGACAAAATTTCAGTTCTTTATGGTTTTTCTGAGATTTATGCGATTGAATGATTTTCGTGGCTGTTTTGTTGCAGTGCATATTTGAATTGTGAATATTCTGTTTTTGTCTATCCGGGCGATTCTAAAATCGTCTGACTTTTTCACGAAACTCAGACGAGTCCCACTTTCCTCTTGCGTGTTCTTTAATTAACTTTAAGTTAAGAATAATGAACTTTTTTATTGAACAAATTTGTTCGTCAGTTAAAACGCACTTTGACTTTTCATGTTTTAAAATTTCTGGATATTTACTGATTGTAATGCAAATCCACTCGCTTGGTTTGTCTGGAAATTTGCGGTTTTCAAAGCGAGCGACTTTTTTATTTCTTACATTTCCGAGCTTATCGATACTCGGCTCTTTTTCAAACTCGCGTGGAGAGCAAGCAAATAAAACTTTGCACGGAAGCTTGTATTCCGGAAAATAGTGCGGATGAACAGTTGTAGAAAAAAATCCGAAAATTT
>CAZSHF010000032.1:0-25697 GCA_964606655.1 uncultured Treponema sp. | reverse complement strand
AACACCAGTTGCAGCAGAACGCAATGATTTTAGGTGTCCATCCTGTATTTTCTACAGCGTTTTCATTTTCTAAAGACATGCGTCAACCTCCGCAAGAATCTGTTTGTTGCTGAATCCGTTCAAATCCATCGCGCCCGAAGGACAGGCGACTGTACAAGCGCCGCAGCCTTGACACATCGCGCTGTTGACCTGCGAGACATGGCGGGTGACTGTAGTTCTGCTCGGTCCCCTGAAGTCTTTGTCAACATACGTGATTGCGCCGTAAGGACAGACATTCTCGCACTGGCCGCAGCCGTTGCACATATTCTCGTCCGGATGAGCGGTGCAAGGATTGTTTTTAAGCTTATCTTTCACAAGAAGGCAAATCGCCTTTGCCGCCGCGCCGGAAGACTGCGCGACAGTCTCTGGAATGTCTTTCGGACCCTGGCAGCAGCCTGCAAGGAAGATTCCTGCTGTAGGGCTTTCTACCGGACGAAGTTTAGCGTGCGCCTCAAGGAAGAAGTCGTTGTTGTCCATTGAAGTCGCAAGCATTGTCGCCAAAGGCCTGGCGGATTTGTCCGCCTCAATAGAAGCGGCAAGGACAACCATGTCCGCTTTTATGTGGACCTGTCTGTTCAGAATCAAATCCGAGCCCTGGACATCAAGCTTTCCGTCCGCCTGCGGAGTTACTTTTCCGACCATTCCCTTTATGTAGTGAACTCCGTACTGTTCAACCGCCCGTCGGTAGAACTCATCAAAGTTTTTACCCGGAGTACGAACATCGATGTAGAAAACCGTGATGTTTGTGTCTGGATAATGGTCGCGGGTTAAAATCGCGTGCTTTGCCGTGTACATACAGCAGACTTTTGAGCAGTATTCGTGGCCTTTTTCTGAATCCGCGGAGCATCTTGAGCCTACGCACTGGATAAACACGATTTCTTTCGGTTCTTTTCCGTCAGAAGGGCGAAGAAGATGTCCGTTTGTAGGACCGGACGCGTTGCAAAGACGCTCAAACTCAAGCGAAGAAACAACGTCAGGACTTTGCGAGTAAGCGTATTCATCGAACTTTTCAAGGCTTATCGGATTGTAGCCGGTCGCGACGATAATCGCGCCGTACTTTTCAGTTATGGTTTCTTCTTTCTGGTTGAAGTCGATTGCGCCGACTCCGCAGACTTTCTGGCACATTCCGCAGACATTGTCTTTTCCGTTCGCCATAGCCTTCATGTGAAGACAGTAATCAGAAGCGATGGAAGCGACTTTAGGGACCGCCTGAGCGAACGGAATGTCGATAGCCTTCTTGCTGTTCAGGTTCAGGTTGAAGGCGTTGGGAACTTTCTTCATCGGACATTTTTCAACACATTCTCCGCATCCTGTGCATTTTGTCTCGTCGACAAACCGCGGATGCCGTGTTATATCGACTGTGAAATTTCCGATATATCCTTTGACAGTCGAGACTTCAGAGTAAGAGAGGATTCTGATATTTGAAGTCTGGCTTACTTCTGTCATCTTCGGAGTGACAATGCAGGACGCGCAGTCAAGGGTAGGGAAAGTCTTGTCGAGCATCGCCATTTTTCCGCCGATTGTGACATTCTTCTCTACAATATCGACAGGAAAACCTGCGTCCGCAATATCAAGAGCCGCCGTGATTCCCGCGATTCCTCCGCCGATTACAAGGGCGCGTTTTGTCATCGCTGTCTC
The DNA here is from genome assembly GCA_964606655.1 of uncultured Treponema sp. Lineage (GTDB taxonomy): Bacteria > Spirochaetota > Spirochaetia > Treponematales > Treponemataceae > Treponema_D. Next base: position 24,020 of record CAZSHF010000032.1, on the reverse strand, counting down.
GCCCGGAGTAAGCGGAGTGTCGAGTATTACTTTTGCGATGGCGGCTTTTCCAAGCCCGATTGATTTTTCCGTCGCAAGAGGAATGTCTTTCATTACCCAGGAACACTGTTCACGGATATTCGCGACTTCTACCTTATAAGGGTTCAGTCCGGCCCGTTCTGCGCAGGCTCGGAATGTCTTTTCATGCATACGAGGAGAACAGGAGCAAAGAACAACTCCGGTAAGCTTTAGCTCCTTGATTTTGTCCTCTATCATCTGCTGTCCGGCTGAAGAACACATATAAGTGTAATGGGTTGAATACACAACTCCGTTTGCCTTTCCGAGCTCCTCAGTCACTTTCTCCACATCAACTGTTCCTGCAATATTAGTACCGCAGTGACATACAAAAACACCAATTCTTTCCATAGGATTTCCTTAATTACTTTTTGTATTTTCTGAAAGCGCTTACGATTGCCTGCTGAGGCATCTCGTCGTCCAGATATTCCGGCACCTGGTCCGGGTCAAGATGATGAGGCCCTCTCTGTCCTTCGACAATCTGGCGGACAGCGTCGATGATTTTAGCCGGCTCGACCTGGCGCGGACATCTTTCAAGGCAGGCGAAACAGCTGAGACAGGAGTAAACCGATTTTGAGCTGAAAAGCTTTTCGACTTCTCCGTTCTCGACCATCTGCACAAACTGATGCGGATGATATTCCATCTGGTCATAATTAGGGCAGGTTCCCGAGCATTTTCCGCAGACCATGCATTTTTTCGGGTTCACGCCGCTTTTCATCAGAATCTCTTCTTTGATCTGCTCTATTTCTGAATTCAGCATCAGTTGCCCTCCTTTACGCCGAGAGCCTCCGCGAGAAGTTCTGTGAAATACACGACATCAAGTCCGCTTCCGCCGTTGTTTTTGACAAGGTTGTAGCGGCAAAGAGGGCAGCTTGTCACAAGAATTTCAGCGCCGAAATCTTCCGCGTTTGAAAGTATTTCTCTTGAACGTTTCTTTGGAATTTCAGGATTCTCGAACTGGGCGTAGGCTCCGCAGCATTCGTTTCTCTGCGCGTAAATCACAGGAGTTCCGCCGATTGCCCTTATGAAATCCTCAAGAATTTTCGGGTTCTCAGGCTCATCGAACTGAAGGACTTTTCCCGGACGCAGAAGAAGGCAGCCGTAATAAGCGCCGATTTTTTTCCTGACAGGATTCACGACGCTTTCCTTCACTTTGTTCCAGCCGACGGCATCGCGGAGGACTTCAAGGTAATGGACTACATTTGTCTCTCCGTGGTATTCAACGCCGTCTTCTTTCAGGTAAGCGTTGGCTTTTTTGATTGTGTCTTCGTCGTTTTTCATGTCGCTGTTGACCTGCTTTAAAACATTGAAGCACGCGGAACAGAGAGTAACCAGCTCCTGCCCTGAATCGCGGGAAGCCGCTAATGCTCGCACAGAAGAAAGCTTTGGGGCAATCTCGTTGGCTCCTAAAGGATAAGTGCCTCCGCAGCATTGCCACTCAGGAATCTCTTCAAGTGTGAAACCCAGCTTTTCCGCAGATGCACGCGCGTATCTGTCCAGATCGACAGCCTTGTTTTTCAGCGTACATCCAGGAAAATAAGAATAAGTCATACTTGCTCCTAGAGTATAAGTTACGATTGGAAAAATTGTGATAATAGTGATATAAAGTTCCCGCTATATATCGGTTTTCATTATAAACCTTTTTTTCTTTTCTGTGAATAATAAATTTGAATAAAAGACAAAATCTAATTCTTTATATTTTATAAAATTAAAAGTGAACAAATAAGCAGTTATTCAAGTGTTGAATCGAACGAGAAACCGCTGGATTGAATGGAAAAATCGCTGAACTGAAATGAAAAAGCCCCGAAAAACTTTATGCTCCGGCTCGCTTTTCAGCAAATCCGATCCGCAGGAAATGTGTTTTTCAGGAAGCATAGGTTTTCAGGGCTTGAAAACAAATTGTGTCTTTTTTTTATTTATGGGGATAAGCCATCTCTTCCGGCTTGAAAACCTCGTCGAATTTCTCGGATGTCAAAAATCCTAAAGCAACGCAGGCGTCTTTGAGCGAAAGGTTTTCATCGTAAGCCTTGTGCGCGACTTTCGCAGCGTTCTCGTATCCTATATACGGATTCAAGGCTGTCACAAGCATGAGCGAGTTGTAAAGATTGTGCTTCATCTTTTCCCTGTTCGCCTTGATTCCCGAAGCGCAGTTCTTGTTGAAGCTTTCCATGCTTTCCGCAAGAAGCCTTGCCGACTGGATGAAGTTGTACGCTATCACAGGCATGAACACATTGAGCTCGAAATTTCCCTGGCTTGCGGCAAAGCCTATCGCCGCGTCGTTTCCCATCACCTGAACCGCGACCATTGTCACAGCCTCGCACTGGGTAGGATTCACTTTTCCAGGCATGATTGAAGAGCCAGGCTCGTTTTCAGGAATGCGGATTTCTCCAAGCCCGTCACGCGGACCTGAAGCAAGCCAGCGGACATCGTTCGCGATTTTCATCATGTCTGCCGCAAGCGCCTTGACCGCCCCGTGCGCGAACACAAGCTCGTCTTTTGATGTGAGGGCGTGGAATTTGTTCCGTGCGGTCCTGAAATCTTTCCCTGTGAGCGTAGAGACACATTCAGCGACTTTCGCATCGAATCCTTCAGGCGCGTTCAGACCGGTTCCTACTGCTGTTCCGCCGAGCGCAAGCTCCTTGAGGTATTTCAATGACGATTCAAGCATCTCCTTGTCGCGTTCAAGGCTTGCCCTCCAGCCTGAAATCTCCTGGCTGAAAGAAACGGGAACAGCGTCCTGGAGATGTGTCCTTCCGCTTTTCACGATTCCCTCGTTCTCTTTTTCAAGCCGGCTGAAAGTCCCGCAGAGCGTGTCGATGGCAGGAATCAGCTTGTCTTCAATCACGCAGACTGCGGAGATATGGAGCGCGGTAGGGAATGTGTCGTTTGAAGACTGGCTCATGTTTATGTCGTCGTTAGGATGGCAGAGCTTTTTTCCTGCGATTTCATTCGCCCTGTTCGCGATGACCTCGTTCGCGTTCATATTGCTTTGTGTTCCGCTTCCTGTCTGCCACACGACAAGCGGAAAATGCCCGTTCAGGCTTCCTGAGACAACTTCGTCGCAGGCTTTTGAAATCGCCTCGAGTTTTTCAGAAGTCATCTTTTCAGGCTTTAGCGCGTTGTTCGCCATCGCGGCCGCTTTTTTCAGGTAGCCGAAGGCTTTTGTTATTTCCCGCGGCATTGTCTCAAGCCCGACGCCGATAAGGAAGTTCTCGTGGCTCCGTTCTGTCTGCGCTCCCCAGTATTTGTCCGCAGGAACTTTCATTTCTCCCATGGAGTCGTGTTCAATTCTGTATTCCATTTTTTCTCCTGATATGATTGTGTTTGTTTTTCTTTAAAGAAAATGTTTGTCAAAAAAACGGCTGCCATAATAGACAGCCGGTTTCTGTTTTTTGGATGTCAGACTAAAAATTAATCTGGCTGATTACATCTTTGAGGCAGTCAGCGCTGTGCCTGAGAGAGGCAAGCTCTGAATCTGTCAGAGGAGCGATGAGCCTGCTTTTCAGCCCTTCGCTTGAAACGACTGAAGGAATTGAAAGGCAGACATCGTTCAGTCCGTATTCTCCGTTCAGCATTGTGGAAAGAGTGAGAAGCGTTCCTGTCTTGTATGTAAGAGCCTCGCACAATGTCGCGGTTGTCACTCCGATCGCGTAGTTTGTGCATTTTTTTGCAGCGATTATGATTCCGCCTGATTTTCTCACATAATCCTCGACATCGTCTTTGTCGAAAGCGTCAAGTCTTGAAGCCTCGTATGCCTCCGCGTATCTGTCCACAGGAATCGAGCCGATGTTCGCAAGCGACCATGGAATGAAAGACGAGTCTCCGTGCTCGCCGAAAACATATCCGTGGACATTTTCCTGACCGACATGATATTTCTCCGCGATTCTTGCGCGGAATCTCGCTGTGTCGAGCATTGTTCCTGTACCGAAAATCCTGTCAGACGGAAGCCCTGAAGTCTTCACGAACTGGTAAGTAAGAATGTCCACAGGATTAGCGACAATCACATAAAGCGCGTCAGGAGCGGCTTTTGCAATCTGAGGAATTATGGTTCTTGTGATGTCAACATTTGTCTGGGCAAGCTCAAGCCGCGACTGTCCGGGCTTTCGGGCCACTCCAGAAGTGAGAACTACAATGTCAGAGTTCTCCGCGTCTTCGTAATCACCTTCGTGCACGGAAACAGGTCCGATGAACGGAGTTCCCTGACGAATATCCATCGCTTCTCCCATCGCGCGGTCTTTCGCGATGTCAATAAGCACAATTTCAGAAGCAAGCCTTTTCAGCGTAAGAGCGAAAGCGATTGTGGATCCAACTTGTCCTGCGCCAATAATAGTGATTTTTTTAGACATAATCATGTCTCCTTAAAACAAATACTCGGGAATCGGTAAAAACCAATCCATTCTACTATAACCGTTTTTTTCTCTTATGAAAACATTTTTTTTCGTTTCCGCCTTTTTTTGCAGGCTGAAGAACATCATCTCCAGAGTCCTGCTATAAATCCAGAAAACCTTTTTACAGCAAGTTATGTTTATTTTTACCTTTTTTCTGCTCACTGAATCCTGTTCCTCTCCTTCCAGATTTTCAGGGCGATTTCAGAAAGCTTTTCCTCCGTGTTCTGGAGAGGGTCGTCAAGGACTGTCTCAAGAAGAGAATTCAGGACAAATCCCAGGTCTTTTCCCGGAGGAATTCCAAGGGCCATAAGCTTTTTTCCGTTCACGGCAAGGTCTTTTAAAGAAAGCGCGGATTTTTCTTCCCGGACTCTCTCAATCCGTTCTTTCAGCTCAAGAAGATTCCTCGCGGTCTCTGAATTCCTTGAGTCGATTTTTATGCGTTTCATTCCGTAGACATCAGAAATCCTGAGGTCGAACAGGTCTTCCATGTTCTCGTAGCCGACACGGACTATAAATCTTCTCACCGCGGAATCCGACCAGCCAGGCTCGTAGTGGAACATATGGTTTTCAACAAGGTGGCAGACATTTTCAGTCTGCGCGTTTGAGAATTTGAGACGGAAAAGAATATTTCTTGTGATTTCGGCGGATTTTTTCTCATGGCTGTAGAAAGTCATGTTTTTGATTCCGTCCTTTTCTATGATTCTTTTTGTCTCAGGCTTTCCGATGTCGTGGAAAAGGGACGCAAGGCGCACGTTAGGCTTTTCTTTCGGAGAGCCGTCGCAGGAATAGAAAAGATGGTCGAGCACATCAAAGTCGTGGAAGCCCCGTCCGTCTCCCTGGACGCAGCCGCGGCATTTCTTGAATTCCGGAATGAAAATGTCAAGGATTCCTGTGTTTTCCATTGTCTTCAAGGCTTTTGAAGGCTCGTCGCTTGAAAGAATCTTCATGAATTCGTCGCGGAATCTTTCTTTTGAGATGGATTTTATTTTGTCCAGAACTTTGCCATTTGAAATCGCATTTAAAGTCTCAGGCTCGATTTTGAATTTCAGTCTTGAGGCGAACCTGATTGCCCTTACAGGCCTTAATCCGTCTTCAGTGAACCTTTCAAGCGGATTTCCCACAGTCCTTACTGTCTTTTTCCTGATGTCTTTTTTTCCGCCGAAATAATCGATTTCGCGTCCGTCTTCAAGCGAAATGGCGATCGCGTTCATCGTGAAGTCCCGTCTGCTCAAGTCTTCCCTTAAATCTTTTGTGAAAGACACATTGTCCGGATGCCGTCCGTCAGAATATCCTTTTTCCGTCCTGAATGTCGTGACTTCAATCTCGTGCTGCATGAAAAGGACAGTGACTGTTCCGTGCGCGATTCCTGTAGGAATCACTTTCCTGAAAACCGAGGAGACTTCGGAAGGCTTCGCGTCTGTCGCTATGTCCCAGTCGTGCGGCTCTTTTCCCATAATCATGTCGCGGACAGCGCCGCCTACAAGATAAGCCTTGAAACCGTTCTTCCTGAAAATCCCGTTCATCTTTTTCAGGACTTCTGGAATTCTGTGTTTTCTCATGACTGAAAGCCCTTTGAAACAATGCCGATAAAACTGAATAAAATCATGCCCGCGATGCCTGCAAGGAATGAAAGCGACATCAGAACAATCTGAAGCGGAAAAAACGCTGAGCCTCTTGTGTCTTTTTTCAGGAAAAAACAAACCGCTTCGCTTATTCCTGCCGCGGAAAAAACTGAAAGAAAAACTGATGTGACGGAGACCGCCTTGACGATTATCTCAAGGTTCTCGTCAAGGAAATTCTGGTAGTTTCCTGTCGTGTAAAAAAGGATTGAAGTGAGAAGAAACATGAAAAGGAAAAGGACTGTCCGCCGTGTGAGCCTGAACAGAAGCGGCGCGCGTTTTTTTGTTTTTCCGTCCTGAAGATTTTCAGCTTGAATTCTTCTGTTTTGAGAATTCCTGTCTTTTGGCGGAAGAGCTTCTGCGTTTTCAGGGATTTTTCCAGGCGTTTCTTTTTTTCTTGAAGTTCTAGACATCTTTGCTTATACTAAAAAAAGTTTTTTTTACAGTCAAGGTGGATAAATGGCAAAAAAAAGCCGGAGTTTTATTGCCTCGTTCATAGTCCTTTTCGTTTTCGCGGTCTTTGTCTTTTTTGTCGGATGGACAGGAAGAAAAGTTGACGCTGGAAAAGTCGGAATTGTCGTGTCAAAGACAGGCGGAGTTTCCCGGAAAATCGCGGAGAACGGAAAGATTTCCTGGTTCTGGCAGTTTCTTGTTCCTAAAAACGCTGAGCTTAAGACTTTTTCTGTCCTTCCTTACAATTTCCGGAAAACTGTTAGCGGAAAGCTTCCTTCCTCTGATTTATACAGCCGCTTTTCAGGCTCGGAAGACGATTTTTCATACAGCGCGGATTTATCGTTCTCTCTTGAAATAAGCCCTGAAGAAATCCTGAATCTTGCGCGCGAAAACAAAATATCAAGCCAGGCTTCGCTTGACTCCTACCTTGACCTGAAGGCAGAATCGTTCTGCGAGGCGGCGGAAAACCTTGCGCTTGAATACTTCTCTTCGGAGGTAAACCAGGACGGAAAGCCGGGAAAGCGTTTTTTTCTTGACGCGCCGGACATAATCAGGAAAAGCGGATTCTACGAGAAAAATCCCGGGATTGAAATCGCGGATTTTTCAGTGACAAACCAGAACTTTCCGGACTATAATCTTTACAGGAAAGCGAAGGACGGAATCCTGTCTGTAAACACTGGATCAGGCTTCTTTTTCCGTCCAGACGATTCGGAAAGCGGAGCTCAGGATTCTGAGGACGAGAAAAACCTGAGGCTGATTTATCAGATTTTCAAAAGCCTGAACCTTGCAGGAAATTCCGGCTTCAGAGGAAAAGGCGGAACATCAGAGGCTGCGGAAACAAGATGAGAATTTGGCTTGTGAGCATGGAATGCTCAGGCCTTTCAGAGGCCGGCGGAGTAAAAGATGTGACTTACGCTCTCTGCGACAATTTCGCGAAAAAAGAGAACGATGTCACCCTGTTCATTCCTTTTTTCGGCTGCACAAAAACAGACAGGATTAAAAACCTCAGGAAAAATGTGTTCAGGACGACTGTCAGTATGTGCGGACAGGACATCGAGGTTTCCTACTCGACGGCAAAATTTTCCGAGACAAAGGCGAAGATTGTATTTGTCGAGCATCTTGCATATTCTGAAAAGAAAGCGGTCTATGTCTACACTGAAGAAGAGGAGAAGAAAAATCCTGAATTTGTCAGGGGAACAGGACACAGGGACTCCCATTTTCTGGATTCGCTTTTATGCAAGGCTGTCGCCGCCTACGGAAAAATCGCAGGGAAAGCGAATCTTCCCGATGTCGTCCACTGCCAGGATGCCTCCGCCGCAATGACTCCGGCTTTCATGGCTCTGATGAAGCCTGATTTTTTCTCGGAGACAAAATCTGTCGTCACGATACACAACGCGGGTCCTGCCTACCACCATGAATTCCGCGACATAAACGAGGCGTTCTATTACACAGAGCTTCCGTGGAACTGGATTTCCGAGGCGATGAACGAAAGCCGTGTGGAGCCTTTCCTTCTTGCCTCTAGGTTTGCCCATCTTACAACTGTCTCCACATATTACGCGGAAGAGATAACAGACTCCGCGTACAGAAGCGCGACCGACGGGCTCAGCAGCATTTTTCAGGAGAAGAAAATAAGAGTCACAGGAATAACAAACGGAATCGACTATTACCGTTATTCTCCTGAAATCCCTGAAATTTCAAGGCTTCCTTATGCCGTGAATCCTTTCGAGGGCGACCTCAAGGGAAAACTCAGGAACAGGAGATTTTTTCTTGAGCTTTGCAGGGAAACCGACGACACTGAAAAATTCACGGAAAATCTTCCTGAAGAGCAGAGAAAATATATGAAAGATTTCACCCGTTTCGGGTTTCTTTCTCCTTCTTCCGACGACAGAAAAACCCTTTATCTTAGCTATCACGGACGCCTTGTCTGGCAGAAAGGAATCTCGGTTCTTTCCGACGCGCTTGAGGCTCTTCTTCCTGAAATGGAGAATATCCGCGCCGCGATTGTAGGCCAGGGAGACGCGGACCTTGAAAGAAGGGTGAAAGAGCTTTCTTTCAGGTTTCCCGGAAAAGTTGTCTATCTGAAAGGATACAACCGAGGGCTTTCCCGTCTTTCTGTGGCTCAGGCGGATTTCGCTGTTTTCCCGAGCGATTTTGAGCCTTGCGGGCTTGAGGATTTCATAGCGCAGCTTTTCGGGACTGTTCCTATCGCGCACGCGACAGGCGGACTTCAAAAAATCATCGACGAGGAGACAGGATTCCTTTATTCTCCCAACGACTGCAGGACACTCTGCTCAATGATAAAAAAGGCGGAAGACCTTAAACTGAATCATCTAAATACGCTTAAAAGCATGGTCACATGGGCTTCTAATTATGTCAGGATTTTTTATTCATGGCAGTATGTGTCTGAAAAATATCTGAATCTGTTCAGGAATCTTGAGCCTTGACGCGGCGGTTTTGATTGATTTTTCAAAATTTATGAAAACTGATATTGACACTTTTCTGTGTTTAAAATAATATAGGTTCTGTTCGACACGAACGCCTTCGCTGCCTTAGCTCAGCTGGTAGAGCACGTGATTTGTAATCTCGGGGTCGTGGGTCCAAATCCTACAGGCAGCTTTTTCAGGGGAGTTTCTAGAGTGGTCAAATAGGACAGACTGTAAATCTGTTGGCCTTGCCTTCATAGGTTCGAATCCTATACTCCCCAAGTAAGAGTCAGATTAATCTGGCTCTTTTTTTATGCTTTGACAAAGCCAGCCTTATGCTTTAAATTGGCTTATCATCAGATAATCAGAAAGTTTTCACACAGAATCTTTAATAGGGAACGGAAAAGATGAGGATAAAATTCTGGGGAGTCAGAGGCTCAGTTCCAGCACCTGCAACGCCAAGTCAGATCCAGGCAAAAATTTCAGCGGCAGTCCAAAGGATAACACAAAAAGATCTGGAGTCTCCTGACGCAAGGGAGCGTTTTGTGTCAAATCTTCCAGGCTGGATTTTCGGGACAGCGGGAGGAAACACTCCTTGCGTCGAGCTTGAAGGAAAATCCGGAGAGAAAATTCTTCTTGACGCAGGAACCGGAATCAGGCAGTACGGGCAGAAAGGCTCAAAGCCGGAAGACGGCCATTACCATATTTTCCTTTCACATCTTCACTGGGACCATATACAAGGTCTTCCTTTTTTCGATGAGATTTACAATAAAAACGCCTTTTTCGACATATACTCAGGCTTTCCCGAGACAGAGAAATTCCTTTCAGGACAGCAGAATGTCCCTTATTTTCCGTCTTCCGCCTCGTTTGATTCTGTGAAAGAGAATATGCGGTTCCACACTGAAAAGCCGGGAGTTCCGTTCAAGGCAGGAAACATAGATGTCGATATGTGCCGTATGTCGCATCCTGGAAGCTCTTTTGCATACTCGTTCAGAGAGGACGGAAAGAAATTTGTGTTCGCGACTGATGTCGAGATTTCACGGGAGGACTGCGAGAGTTCGCCTGAAAAAGAGGCGGTTTTCAAGGATGCGGACGCTGTTGTGCTTGACTCCCAGTATACTGTCGAGGAATCGTATAAAAAGGCGAACTGGGGACATTCCGCCTTCTGCAGCGCGGTGGATTTTGCTGTCAGCTGGGGAATAAAGTCTCTCTACCTTTTTCATCACGACCCTTCTTATGACGACAAGAAACTCGACTCTATCTTGAGCTCTGCAAGATGGTACGCCCAGTACATTGTCCATTCGGAGATAAAGGTTTTTCTCGCTTCGGAAGGCTTTGACTTTGAGCTTTAAAATCATGGTTCTACAGGATTAAAAATGAAAAAATCAGGGAAAATATTCATCTTTGCGGCGGCTTTGTTTTCGGGTCTGGCGTTTTCTGCCTTCATATATTTTAAAAGCCTCTGCGCAAAAAAGAATCCGTCATCTTCAGCCATTGAAAAGCGAATCCAGGTTCCCGAAGGAATGACAGCGCGGGAGCTTGGAGAAATTCTTGAGGACGATCGCATCATAAAATCCGCGGACGCGTTTTATCTTGGCGCGAGATTTCCGTTTTTCAGCAGGCTTTTTGTCCGTTCTGAAAACCCTTTTTCCCTGAAAAGCGGAGTCTACAGGCTTTCAAGCGGAATGAGCCTTTCGGAGATTTACGATTATCTCACCTCAGGAAAACAGGAATACATAAGGCTCTCGTTTCCTGAAGGCCTTACAAAAAGCAAAATCGCAAGGATTCTTGAAAATGCGGAAGTCTGTTCCGCAGAGGATTTCAAATCCGCCGTCATGAATCCTGAAATAATAAAAAACTACGGAATAAGCTCCGAAACCCTTGAAGGCTACCTTTTCCCGGACACATATTTTTTCATTCCCGGCATGAGCGCGGAGAGTGTCGCAAGGACAATGGTCGATAATTTTTTTGAGAAGGCAAAGACAGTTCCTGCTTTGGACGGCATGAGCGCTGAGGAGCTTGACAGGACAGTCCGCCTTGCTTCAATTGTGGAACGCGAATACAGGGTTGATGACGAGGCGCCTCTTATCGCAAGCGTTTTCAAAAACAGGATAAAACACGGCTGGGGGCTTTATTCATGCGCGACAATCGAATACATAATAACTGAAATCGAGGGAAGAGAGCATCCTGATGTGATAACTTACGCTGACCTTTCGGCTGACAGTCCTTACAACACTTACAAATGGGCAGGTCTTCCTCCGACAGCGATATCAAATCCGGGGCTTGTCGCTCTTTCCGCGGCCGCAGACACTCCTAGGACAAACTACTTTTATTTCAGGCTTGCGGACGAGAATGAAGGAAGGCACGTTTTCACACAGGATTTCTCATCGCATATCAGCGAGGGATACAGCTACAGGACAAAGAAAAACTGAAAGACAATGGCTATTATATCTCAGGAAACAATAGAGGAAGTCAACCGCGTTGTCGACATTGTCTCTCTGATCGGAGAGTACACAAAGCTTGAGCCGGCAGGCGGAGATTCTTTTAAAGGCTGCTGTCCCTTCCACCACGAGAAAACACCTTCATTCCATGTGAGCAGGGACAAGAAAATCTACCACTGTTTCGGCTGCGGAGTCGGAGGAAACGCTTTCAGGTTTGTCGAAGAGCAGGAAAAGGTCGGTTTTCCAGAGGCTGTTGAATTCCTTGCCAAGAAATTCAATGTTCCTGTAAAATACAAGGAAGGAAATTTTTTCTCGGAAGAGCAGGACAGGAAATTCAAACTGAAACAGCAGTATGTCGAGCTTTACGAGAGGACAGCCTCGATGTTCCATTATATGCTTACTGAGACGGAGCAGGGAAAATCCGCACTTGAATACATAACAGGGCGCGGAATTTCTCTTGAGACAATAAAGAAATTCAGGCTGGGCTATGCTCCCAAGGACAAGACCTGGCTGAAACATTTTCTGCTCAAAAAGAATTTCACAAATGATTTCCTGAAGGATTCCGGGCTTTTCAGCAGGAATTATCCTGACATCGCTTTCTTTGTGAACCGCCTCATGTTTCCGATTTTCGACAGGCAGGGACAGGTTGTAGCATTGGGCGGACGGCAGCTTGACAACAAGCCTGACAGCCCGAAATACCTGAACTCAGGAGATTTGGTTCAGTACAAGAAAGGCGAGACACTTTACGCGTTCAACTTCGCGAAGAAATCGATAAAAGAAAAAAAGAAAGTGATTTTCTGCGAAGGATACATGGACTGCATCGCTTATCACCAGTGCGGCCTTGAGCACGCGGTCGCGCCTCTTGGGACTTCGCTGACGGAAGAGCAGATCAAGATAATCAAGCCTTTTGCCGAGGAAGTTCTTCTTTCGTTTGACGCGGACGGAGCCGGCGAGAAGGCTACCTGGCGGGCGATTCTTATGCTCAGGAAAGCAGGCTTTACTGTGCGCGTCATAAAAATCGACGGCGGAAAAGACCCTGCGGAGCTTATGCAGAATTTCGGAAACGAAATCTTGACAAATGCGGTGAACAACGCTATTTTAGATAGCGACTTTTTATTATCTAGACTAGGAGCAATGTATCCTGTTGATACGCACGAGGGAAAAACAAAAGCCGCGCAGGCGTTTTTTCCTTATATCGAAGCCCTCAGGTCAGATATGCAAAAGGAATCCTGTCTCGACCTTCTTAGTCGGACATTCAACATAAGGCTGGAGGCTGTAAGAAAAGATTTTCAGAATCGCGACAATGCCGACAACAAACGCGTTGAATATAGCAAGCCAGCAGATGCCGAACACAGACAGAAAAACGAGCCGCTTAGACTCACTGCGGAGCTCAGAAGTGTTCTGGCTGTGATTGCCGACTTGAGCAGGTTCAGCGAGATGCGTTCTCAGCTTACAGAAAACGATTTTGATGATTCTCACGCCAGAGAGCTTTATAAAATTCTGGAGGAATGTTTTTCAGAAAACTCGTTGTCGCTTAACAGCATATTAAATCACTGCAAAGACGAAAGACTTGTGAACCTGATTACAGATGTTGTAACCAATGGTGAATTCGCGGATTACACCGAAAAAGCCGTCCAGGATTCAATCAGGCTGATAAAGAAACGGAGTCTTGAAAGACAGAGAGACAAAGTTCTTGAGCTTATAAAGACTTTCAATCCGCTTACAGAAGACGACAAAGAATACATGAAAAAACTTCTTGCTGAAAAGATGGAGATTGACTTGAGGCTCCGTCACTAGAGATTTCATTTTTTAAGGTAGCAAAATGGAACTGGAAGAAAATCCTTCTATCAGAAAAATTCTTGACTTCGCGGAAGGCAAGAAAATCATAACTTACGATGAAATCGCGAATCTTGTCGGACAGGATTTTGTGAATTCAGCGGAAATGGAGAGCGTCCTTCAGCTTCTTGCAAAAAGGAACATCGAGATAAAAGAATCCGGGCTTGAAGACGAGGAAGAGGAGGCGGACGAGACTGACCAAAGCGAAGATGTTTCCGCCGGGGATGACGAGGATGATGCTGACGATGCGCTTCTCGACGATGAAGGCGATGAGCTTGACGATGACTCGGAAAAACTCTCTGAAGACAAAGTTAAGCTTGTGAACAGCAGCAAAGACTCGAATGTCGACGACCCTATCAGGCTTTATCTCCGTGAAATAGGAAAAGAAAACCTTCTTACAGCGGAACAGGAAGTGATTCTTTCAAAGAAAATGGAGGACGGAAAAAACATAATAAAAGATGTGTTCCTGAATTCAGGAATCATGATTCCTGAATTTTTCGCAGTCGCGCAGAAGGCTTTCACAAGAATCGATATACACGAGCCCGGCCGTCCGCGGAAAGAAATAAATGAAGAGATGGCTGAAAAACGCCGGCTCAAGACTTGCTACAGCGAGTACATAAAGCCTGTGCTTCCTGAAATGAAGCAGTATATGGCTCTGAAAAAGCAGATGTTCGAGACAAGCCAGACTTCAAGAATCTTTGATGACCCTCAGCTGATTGAGCTCAGAAAAGTGATTTATCCTCAGCTTCAGAAAATCGATATACAGACAGAAGAGCTTGACAAGTTCACCCAGAAATTTTCAGACGCGACACGGAAAATCGACGAATGCCGCCAGAAACAGGAAAAGAAGATGAAGGAGCTGAGAATCTCAAGCCCTTCGGAATTAAGAAGCCTTGGGCGCAGAATCTCCATAAGAAGCGAGGCCGCAAAACTTGAGTCTGAGCTGAACATGACGACCGACGACATCCGCGAAATCTACACGCAGATCCAGAAAATCGACAGGCGGCTCCACAGGATGGAGTACGATTTTGAGAACACAATCGACGAGATTCTTGAGAAAGCGAAAGAGATAAAACGCGGAGCCAGAATGATGGAGCAGGCGAAAAACAGGCTCATAAACGCTAACCTGAGGCTTGTTGTCTCAATCGCTAAGAAATACACAAACCGCGGGCTTCAGTTCTTTGACCTTGTTCAGGAAGGAAACATAGGTCTTATAAAAGCGGTAGAGAAATTTGAATACAGGAAAGGATTCAAATTCTCCACTTACGCGACATGGTGGATACGCCAGGCGATAACACGCTCGATTTCAGACCAGGCAAGGACAATCCGCGTTCCAGTCCATATGATTGAACAGATAAACAAAGTTGTCCGGGAAAGCCGGCAGCTTATGCAGAAACTGGGAAGAGAACCGACCGATGAGGAAATCGCTCAGCAGCTAGGCTGGCCATTGACACGCGTGAAGCAGGTGAAGAATGTCGCAAGAGAGCCGATTTCACTTGAGACTCCGATCGGAGAAGAAGAGGATTCATCTTTGGGTGATTTCATTGAAGACAAGGAAGTTGAAAATCCTGCCGCGCAGACAGCGTACACATTGCTTCAGGAACAGCTCCGGGATGTCCTGAGCACTCTTCCTCCGAGGGAACAGGAAGTCCTTAAGATGCGTTTCGGGCTTGACGACGGATATTCCCTCACCCTGGAGGAGGTCGGGCTTTACTTCAATGTTACCCGCGAACGGATCCGCCAGATTGAGGCGAAAGCGTTGCGCAGGCTCCGCCATCCGCGAAGGGCGAACGGACTTCGTGACTATATTGAAACCTAGAAAATGCTGAAAAGACGGTTTATAGACACAAGCCGTCTTTTGCTATATATTTTACTGACCAAAATGGCGTAAGGAATTGCAGATGGTTACTACAGAAATTTTTGAAAAACTAAAAAGTCTTCAGGTTATTCTTGGAAGGAAATATGAGCTTGAAAGCAATATAGAAGAGGCGCCGAAACAGCTCGGCTCGCAGGATGAGCTTCTTGCGACACTGAAGAAAGAATTTATTGAAAAAAGCAATGAAAGGGATTCTGTGAAAAGCATTATAAATTCGCTTTCCCTTGAGCTTGACGAGGCTGTGAAAACCAAGGAGTCCGGCGAAAAAAGCATGGACAACATCACGACCCACAGGGAATACGAGGCTTTGGACAAGCAGATTTCAGAGGCGTCTTTAAGGGAAGCGGAAATCCGAAAGGAGCTTTCCAAGGAAGAGAAGAAACTCTCCGAACTTGAAGATGAAATCAGCTCGACAAAGGCGATGATTGATTCGCAGGAAAATGACCTGAACATAAGCAAGGCTGCCCTTGACAGCCAGATTTCCGAATACAAGGCAGAGCTTGAGAATCTGAAAGCAGAGGAAGCGAAGATAACCCCTGATCTTGACCAGGAGATTCTTTTCAAATTCCAGAGGATTATCCAGCGAAACTCGGAAGGAATTGTCGCTGTGAAAAACAGCGTGAGAAGGGACGAGAACAAGAAAGCAGGTGTATGCACAGGCGTCTGCACAGGATGCAATATGATTCTTCCTGCCCAGTTTGTGAATGAAGTCCACGAGGGTGACAGCATTCTTTTCTGCCCTTACTGCAGCCGTATCCTTTATTATGTTGAGGCAAAAGAGGACTCGCAGGAGACATTCTTCAACGATGCGGGCTCTCTTTCAGACCTGGATGACGACTACGACATTGACGATGAGTACGCTGAGGACGAAGAGAACGAAGGGTTTGAGGACGAAGACATCGATTCTGAGTTTTCGTATGATGACGAGGAAGATGATGAAAGCGACGAAGAGCCTGAGGATATGGACGACTGATCCGCATCTTCGTTTTTCAGGACTTCAGATTCTTTTGATTTGTGATTGATCGCAGGCAGGATATAACCGCTGTGCATTCCATGATGATATGGCTTTGCAGAGAGGAAAGTCCGGGCTCCGACGGAAAAGATGCCGGATAACGACCGGGCGTTTTGAAGAGGATGCATAATTTCTTGCATATCTCTTCAAAATGACAGACAGCGCAACAGAAAATTACCGCCTGAAAAGGCAAGGGTGAAAAGGCAGTGTAAGAGACTACCGTGCAAGTGGCGACATTTGCAGCAATGCAAGCCTCATCTGGAGCAAAATAGAGCAGAAGCTTTAAGCCTTTCCGTGCATCAGCTTCGGGTATATTGCTGAAGTTGTCTGGCAACAGGCGATTCGGATAGATGGTTATGTTGTTTTTGCAATGACAGAACCCGGCTTACTGTCCTGTCTGCTTTTTTTTGAAATGATTCACGCGATGAAAAAAAACAACAGATTTTCCAAAACAGAAGTTTTTTCCGGCAAACTTTCTCTTGTAAGAAAAAAAAACAGGATTCTTCCTGCGGTTCTTCTTGTTTTTCTGGTTTCAGCGATTCTTGCCTTCTCCTTGTTTTTTGCTGTACGGATTATAAAAAAAAGGCTTTCTTCATCTGCCACAATAAACGCTCTTTCTGAGAAATGGAAAGAATATGACTATGAAGAAGTCTACGGCATTTCCAGGCAGATTCTTGAAGAGAAACCTTTCAGCAACACTGCCCTGACATATCACGGATATTCAAGCTTTTATCTTGCTGTAGCGCAGACAGACACTTCTCTTTCGCAGAATTATCTTGACGAGTCCATAAACAGCATCCGCCTTGCGCTTTACAGCGCGAAAAAAAGTCTTGTCCCTCAGCTTGAATATATGCTCGGAAAAGCGTATTTCTACAAAAACACTTTGGCTTCATATTATTATTCTGACCTTGCGGTGAGATACCTTGTGTCCGCGAAAGAAAAAGGCTACGAGGCGAAGGATATTCCCGAATATCTGGGACTGAGCTATGCTGCCCTGGGAAAGCCTATGGAAAGCATAGAAAGCTTCACCGAAGCGCTTCTTTTCCGCGAATCAGATTCGCTTCTCCTTTCTATTGCCGAACAGTATTACAAGGTCGGACAGCTTTCCGCCGCAAAACAGTATCTTTACAGAATCAAAAAGGAATCAGATGATGTTTCTCTTGTCCTGAAAAGCATGGAACTTCTGGGAACGATTTACATCGACGAGAAAAACTACACGGATGCCCAGAGCGAATTTGAAGGAATCCTTGAGAAAAACAAGAACTCTGCAGACGCCTTTTACGGGCTTGGACTTGTCTATGAGAATCAGGGAAATCTCGTGAAAGCCCGTTCTGAATGGAGAAAAGCCCTCAGGATTCAGATGAACCATCCGGGAGCGCTTTCAAAGCTCGCTGATTACGGAAAATAAAATTTTATAATGACAGCAAAACTTTGACATATTTATTGTCTAACAAATAAATTTACAATACAATTAGTTACTACAAGTTATGAAAATCCGGGAGGATTTATGGGATTTTTTGACAGATTTTCAACAGATATCGGAATAGATCTTGGCACTTGCAACACGCTGATTTATGTCAGAGGCAAAGGAATCGTAATCGACGAGCCTTCGGTTGTCGCCGTGGAAAAAGGAACAAAAAGGATTGTCGCGGTCGGAAAAGACGCCAAGAATATGCTTGAAAAAACCCCAAGCAATATAATGGCGATAAGACCGCTTGCGGACGGCGTTATCTCAGACATCGACAGCTGCGAACGGATGATAAAATATTTTATCCAGAAAATAATTCCGCGCCATCAGATTATAAAATCAACAAGAATGAAAATAGGAATCCCGTCCTGCATAACTGATGTTGAAAAACGTGCTGTGATAGAGACAGCGTTGAAGGCAGGAGCGAAGGAAGTCGAGATTATCGAAGAGTCAAAGGCGGCGGCGATCGGAGCGAAAATTCCGATTTTCGAGCCTGCAGGACACATGATATGCGACATCGGCGGCGGAACTGCCGAGACATCTGTGATTTCGCTCGGCGGAATGGTTGTCACAAGCTCAATCCGTGTCGGAGGAGACAAATTCAACGAGGCTCTTGTAAAGCACGTGAAAAGCGTGCATAACCTTATAATCGGAAATCAGGCTGCTGAACGCCTCAAGATTCAGATTGGAAACGCCGCTCCTGACAAGACTATTGAAAAGATGGAGCTTAAAGGAACGGACGCGATAACAGGACTTCCGCGCCGCCTTGAAATCGACAGCGTTGAAGTCCGCGAGGCTTTGAAAGAGCCTGTGAAGATGATTGTTGAGGAAATAAAAAATGTCATAAGCCAGACTCCGCCGGAGCTTGCCTCTGACATAATCGACAGAGGAATCGTGATGACAGGCGGAGGCTCGATGCTCAAAGGGCTTCCGAAACTTATATCAAAAGAAACAGGAGTTCCTGTCATTCTTGTCGAGCGGCCTCTCGAATGTGTCGCGCTCGGAGCGGGAGAGGCTTTCGAGCTTTTCAAGGACATGACTTCTGACCGTTCAATCTACGACAGCCTGAACAACTAAATGCGATTTCCGGTTCTGTTATGGATAGAAAGAAGCCTTCTGTAAAATTTAAATTCAAATTTCCTGAATTTATCCTGGCTGTTCTTGTCATTGTGTCAGGTGTCATGCTTGCCTTCAGTTCAGGAAGTTTCGTGGTCAATTTCAAGACCATAGGGTTCACCGTTTTTTCAACTGTCTCAAAAGGCGTGTACAATGCCGGAAACGCCGTGAAAAACGCTGTGTCCGCTGTCTCTGAACTTTCTAAACTAAGGAAAGAATACAATGAGCTTGTTGTGAAACTTGAGAACTACGAGCAGATGCGCAGAAGCAACACAGAAATAAGAAAAGAAAACGAAAGGCTGAAAGAGCTTCTTGATTTTTCAACATCGCTTGAAGAGAAGAACTATCCGTCGCAGATAATCGCGCGGGACACTGACAACCTTTATTCGTTCCTGACAATCGACAAGGGAGCTGCCCACGGAATCAGAAAGAATATGCCGGTGATAGCATATCAGGACGGAAATTCGGGCGTTGTCGGCAAAATAACCCAGGTCGGACGCTACACAAGCATTGTCATGCCCGTCTACAGCATTGACTGCAGCATTTCCGCAAGAATCCAGAACTCAAGGGATTTAGGGCTTGTTTCAGGAAACGGAAGGGAAGACTTGCCGCTTTCGATGAAATACATAAGGAAGCGTGTTCTTGAAGAGCTTCATTACGGCGATATTGTCGTGACTTCAGGCGAGAACAACAACTACATGAGAGACATCCCGATAGGAACAATCTCTAAAATCTCTATGCTTGACTACAACTCGTCGCTTGACATTGAGCTTTCTCCAGCGATTGATTTTTCAAGGCTTGAGAATGTTGTTGTGGTGAACATGACAGAAATCAATGACATGAGGGAAAACTGATGTTCAGGTCTTACGGAATTTCTTTCATAATAATATTCTGTCTTGCGCTGACTGAAGTCTCGATTCTCTCGAACATCACAATTCTTCCAGCCGTGCCGGATCTGGTTCTGCTTGCCTCGATTTACATATCGCTTCTGAACGGCAGAGGAATAGGCGAGGTCTGCGGATTTTCTTCAGGGCTTGTGCTTGATTTTTTCAGCGGCGCGCCGTTCGGGTTCAACTGCATTTTCAGGACTGTGATTTCCTATGCGGCAGGATTTTTCGGAAGATACATAAACTACAGAGGATTTGTGATTTCTTTTGTGATCGGGCTTTGCGGAACTTTCTCAAAGGCGCTTTTAATCTGGATTGTCTCGCTTTTTTACACATCTGTTGAAAACTACAATATCTTTTCACTGACTTTTCTGTTTGAGCTTGTCATGAACGGGCTTCTTGCTCCTCTTGTGTTCAGGCTTATGGACTGCTTCAAGAGGCAGATTTCAATCGGAAACGGAGATTTTGACTGATGGCTTCAGGAGGAGAAAACAACCAGAATCCGATGGAGAAAACATCAAAACTCATCATAACCGGAACAATTCTCGCGCTTCTTTTTCTTGTGTACTTTTACAAGCTTTTTTCTCTTCAGGTGCTTCAGGGACAGCAGTACAGAAGCCAGTCGAAAAGGCTTTCAAGCCAGGTAAGCACGATTCCGGCTCAGCGCGGCGAGATTTTCGACAGGAACGCCAACCTTCCTATGGTCATAAACACAGAATCTTTTTCTGTCGAGATGACTCCTGCCGAAATTCCTCAGGGATATTATGACACAGTCGCGACAAAGCTCGCGTCTATTCTGGGAATTTCAAAATTCGACATAGACAAAAAAGTCCCTCAGAGTCTGCGCCGCTCGTACTCGGCAGTTTCAATCCGTTCAAATGTTCCTTTCTCTGTGATTTCAAACATAGCGGAAAACAAGAATGACCTTCCTGGTGTCTCATGGATTTCTTCTCCGATAAGAAACTATGTAGAGACAGGCTCGCTTTCCCATGTGGTCGGTTATGTCGGAAATATCACAAAGGAAGAGCTGAACACCCTTTACAACCGGGGCTACACGCAGAAAAGCATTGTAGGAAAAACAGGAATCGAAAAGCAGTATGACTCTCTTCTTCAGGGAAAGCCGGGACGGGAAAGCAGAACTGTAGATGTCCGCGGACGGCTTGTCTCTGAAGCTCCTGTAGTAGAGCCGCCTGAAATGGGAAAGAATCTTGTGCTTACAATCGACACTTCTATACAGACTTTGGCGGAAAAAACGCTTGGAAACAGAGTCGGCGCGGTTGTCGTGCTGAAGCCTTCGTCAGGAGAAGTTCTTGCGATGGTCTCTTATCCTTTTTTTGACCCGAACATTCTGAACACGGATGACGCAGGTGAATACTACCAGTCGCTTGTGAAAGACGACACAAACAGGCCTCTGGTGAACAGGGCGGTGAACGCCTCTTATCCGCCGGCATCCACATTTAAAATAATAATGTCCGCCGCGGTTCTTCAGGAGAAAAGCTTCCCTTCAAGCAAAGCGGTTGAATGCAAGGGAAAACTTGTCTACGGCGGACGGACTTTCCATTGCCATGTCCATGAGCCTGGACACGGATGGCTTGATATGAAAAACGGGCTTGCCCAGTCATGCGATGTCTATTACTGGACAATAGGACGCGATTATCTTGGAATAAGCAGAATCGCGTCATACTCAAAGGAATTCGGACTGGGGCAGAGCGCGGAGATAGACCTTCCTAGCCAGCAGTCAGGCTTTATTCCGACAGCGGAATGGAAAGAAAGGCGTTTCCATGAAAAATGGCTCGGCGGCGACACTATGTCCGCTTCAATCGGACAGGGTTATATGCTCGCCACGCCGCTCCAGATGGCCGACATGGTCGCTATGGTGTGCAACAGCGGGACAATCTATAAACCGCATCTTTTAAAGGAAGTCCGTGATTCTGTGACAAATGAAGTGATTTCCGAAACAAAGCCTGAAGTTCTCTTCAAGTCTGATTTTGACCAGAGTGTCTGGAAAGAAGTCCAGGAGGATATGCTTTACACGATAACTGACGGAACTCCGCAATATCCGATGCGCAACAAAATCGTTCAGGCGGCAGGAAAAACCGGGACCGCGGAAGTCGCTCCGTACAAGACAAGCTGGCATTCCTGGATGGTCGCTTATGCTCCTTATGACGCGCCGCCTGAAGACCAGGTTGTTGTCTCGATGATTGTGGAAGCCTGCAATACTTGGGAATGGTGGGCCCCCTACGGAACAAATATCATTCTTCAGGGAATTTTCGCGAACCAGACTTACGAAGAGGCTGTCTCGGCATTGGGATTCAGGTATCTTATAAATAAAGAAAGGCAGGAATAGAATGGAAGAAAGCCGCCGTATCCTAGAAGTGTTTGACCTTGTGATTCTTCTTGCAGTTCTGATTCTTTGCGCCATCGGAATCGCTTTTATCTATTCGTCAGGGATAAACTCAGAGGGAATTCTTGTGTCGAATGAATATATAAAGCAGATTGTCTGGGCAGGAGCAGGTCTTGTTTTCCTTTCGTTTTTCGCCTTGTTCGACTACAGAAGGCTTGAGCGTCCCGCCTACTGGCTTTTTTCAGGCCTTGTCGTGGTTCTAATCTACACAAGAATTTTCGGGCGATATGTGAACGGAGCCAGAAGCTGGATCGGAATCGGGGATTTTGGAATCCAGCCTTCAGAATTCGGAAAGATAATTTTCATACTCGCTCTGGCGAAGTATCTTGACAACTCAAAAAATGAAAACCAGCTGAAAAGGCTTCTTTTCAGCACTCTGATTTTCGCGCTTCCGACAGGACTTGTCCTTATCCAGCCTGACATGGGAACAGCAAGCGTCTATATTCCGATTTTCTTCATGATGTGTTTCATGGCGGGAATTCCTTTAAGGTATCTGGGATTCATTCTGCTCAGCGGATTCTCCATGGTTATTTTCACGGTTCTTCCTGTCTGGAACGAATTTATAATGCACGGAAACGCCGGTTTTGTTAATGTCCTCATGAATTTCAAGATTAAGCTTGTAATTATACTTGCTGCCTCTTCAATCGCTCTTTTGTCCACCATTGTCAGGCGTTATTTCGGCGGAAAACGGTATTTCTACTGGACTTCCTACGCGTTCTCAGTTGTCGCTATCGGACTTGTGTTCTCAACTTTTGCAGGAAAAATTCTGAAGGAATATCAGATAAAAAGGCTTATCGTGTTCATGAATCCGTCTGTCGATCCGCTCGGAGCCGGCTGGAATATAATCCAGTCGAAAATCGCAATCGGCGCGGGAGGACCTTTCGGACTTTCCTTTCTTCACGGAACACAAAGCCATTACCGTTTTCTTCCTCAGCAGTCGACAGACTTTATATTCAGCATTCTTTCCGAAGAGCTTGGCTTTGCAGGCGGAGCGTTTGTCTTTCTTCTGTATTCAGTGATCATGTTCAGGACGCTGCACATAATCAGGAAATGCAACATACCTTTCGGAGTTTTCATCGCTTCAGGGATTTTCGGAATGCTTTTCATGCATTTTTTCATCAATGTAGGAATGGTCATGGGAATAATGCCGATTACCGGGATTCCGCTTCTGTTCCTTTCATACGGAGGCTCGTCCATTCTTACAGCGATGACTGCGATGGGGCTTCTTATGAGCATAAACTACAGGAAATACGATTTTATGTAGAATAAAGAATCTGTCATGGAAAATTTGCGCTCTGGGAAATCAGCAGCATCCTAGAAACTGCAAAGCAAAAACAAGAAACAAGATATCAGGGCTTTCGCATTATAACCAACTTTAATAAAAAACAGGTTTTTGGTCGCGTAGCGAGCGGGCAGTGTAATTTATGCTAATTTTACGAAGTATAATTAGTGTGCAGGTCGAAACATTCTGCGCTTGAATCACATATTCAACCTGCACAGTTCTACACGCTAGTTTGCCTTGGAACTATATACATTGCCGCTTGCGCGGCAGCAAACTAGAATGTTTTTGCCACTAACTCTCCGCTCCCGAACACCTGTTTCTTTATAAAAACTTATTCGGATTTGACCTGCATCCATCTGCATCTCTGAACTGATAATAGTAAACAACTTTCCCAGTTTTTAAAGTACGCTTAAAGAGTGTGTAAGGTTCTGTTACCCGCATAAAAAATCCTCTGGTAACACTTACCATTTTTACCTTCCTAAATCTATATATTATATAGATTTAGAATTACTCGAGAAGAGATTTGAACTCTTATGAAATTGCTTTCGCTTGGACCTGAACCAAGTGCGTCTACCGTTCCGCCACTCGAGCAAATATTTAAGTCAAATTATATTACATTAAAAAAAAATGTCGGTCAATATCTTGTTCACGGCTATCGTGTTCACGGCTTCCGCATTATAACTAACAGGGCATCCTCATTATTAGTAGAAAGGTCGCGCAGGATTATGCTGACGGAACAAACGGCTGGGACAGCGCGGTAA
>CAZSHF010000031.1:0-25820 GCA_964606655.1 uncultured Treponema sp. | reverse complement strand
ACTGACGCTCCGCTCCCAAACACCAAATTTTTTATAAAAAATTATAATGCGGAAGTCCTGTTTAATTCAGATTAAAAACTTGATGTTCAGCCTTTTTAATTTAAAAACAAACCAAGTGAATCGGGAATTCTGATGGAAAAGTATGATGTTATCGTCATCGGAGCAGGGAACGGCGGGCTTGCGGCTGCGACATTCGCAAGCAAAATGGGATTGAAAACACTTCTTTTTGAAAGGCTTAATCTTCCCGGCGGAGCGGTTACAAGTTTCCGCCGCGGACGTTTTGAATTCGAGCCTTCGCTCCACGAAATGTGCGAAGTCGGTTCTGAGCAGAATCCCGGAAAAACACGCGGACTTTTTGAGGAAATGCAGTCCGACGCGAAAATCATACACGAGGACAGCTGCTACAGAATAATTTCAACTGATCCGGAAGAGCCTTTTGATGTTTCGCTTCCGTGCGGAATCGACAATTTCTGTTCAGTTCTGGAAAAAGAGGTCGAAGGTTCAGGCGAGAAGGTCAAGAAATTCCTTGAATACACAAAAATCTCAATGGATTTGGCTGAAAAACTCGGCGCGAAAAAAATAAATCTTTCCGACATCGCGAATATTCCGAACACTTTGAGAATGTTCTCTTATCCGTCGGACAAAATTATGGATATGCTGAAAATTCCGAAAAAAATTCAGCACATAATAACCGCGTACTGGACTTATCAGGGCGAACCGACTTCGACTTTGAGCGGATTCATAATGGGAATGATGAATTACTGCTACATTGTCGACGGAGCCGGAATTCCGAGCGAATTTTCGCACGAGCTTTCGCTTTCTTTGGACAAAGCAATTCGGAAAAACGGCGGAAAGATTTTCTACAATTCGCCTGTTTCAAAAATCCTTGTGAAAAAACGAAAATCCTGCGGACTTGTCGCTTATGGAGTTGTCGCAAACGGAAAAGAATATTTTTCCGACAACATAATATGCAACTGTTTTCCGAACGATGTCTTCAGTCATATGATTGACAAAAAGAATGTTCCGCCGATTGAGATAAAACGCGTGAACGCAAGAAAACTCGCGCTTTCGTTTGTGAATGTCCATCTTGGACTTAACAAATCCGCCGAGGAGCTTGGAATCAAGGATTACACAACATTTATTGTCCAGAAAAGCGATTCGACAGAACAGTTCAAGGAATGCCAGAACCTTGGCGGAAGCGGATTTGTAATCGCGAACAACCTGAATGTCGTGCTTCCTGAATGCAGTCCGAAAGGAACTTGCCATATGTCGATTACAAGCGCGGTTTACGGCGACAAATGGGGAAAAATCCGCCCTGAAGATTACAGGAGAACAAAGTTTCAGATTGCCGGAAAAATCATCGATTACTACGAGAACGCCACAGGAATCAGAATAAAACCTTTCATCGAGGAGATTGAAGTCGCGACACCTGTGACTTACGCGCGTTATCTTGGAACTCCGAACGGAACTCCTTACGGTTATCAGTCGTCAAACTGGGACGGAATTGTTGTCCGCACAATGCAGAAATACCGCGAAAAATCCATAAAGCATCTTTACTTTGTCGGGGCGCATACAGATGGCTCTGTCGGCTACAATCAGACTTACAAGTCAGGCAAAAACGCTGTGGAGGACATTTTGAATGGCAAAGTTTAAATTTGACACAAAACTTTTAAAATCCTTGAAGCCTTCTAAATTTTTTTCGATTGTCAGGGAACGCGCCGCAAGGTTCAGGAAAGCGTCGGAAAAACCGATTGCCGCAGAATATCCGATTAATGCGCTTGCGCGGAAACTTCATCCTGACTTTCAGTTTGTGAAAATCGCGAAAGTCGAAGAGCATGAAAATTGCGGCGCAAAGACTTTCACTTTTGTTCCTGACGCGGAAAAAGGAACGGACTGCCTTGCGTATTTTTCCGCAGGTCAATACATAAGCGTTTTTCTTGAGATAAACGGACTGAAAATGACGCGCGCGTATTCGCTTTCGTCGTCGCCGCGCGAATCTTTGCCTTTTCAGGATGAAAATAAACTGGAAGCGGAAACAGATTCGCTTTCTCCGGACGAAAATGAATCGGCTGATGAGAAAAGCGGTTTTTATCAGATTACTGTTAAATCTGTCAGCGGCGGACTTGTTTCTTCTTATATTCTTGAAAACTGGAAAGTCGGAACTGAAGCGGTTATTTCCGCGCCCGAAGGAAGCTTCAGTTATGTTTCTCTCCGCGACGCTGAAACTGTGGTCGGAATCGCAGGCGGAAGCGGAATCACGCCGTTTTTGAGCATGGCGCGTTCGATTCAAAGCGGCGACGAGGATTTTAATCTGGTTCTTCTTTACGGAAACAGGAACAAAAAATCGATTCTGTTTAAGGAAGAGCTTGATGAGATTCAAAAAAAGTCGGAAAAAATCAGAGTTGTTTATGTTCTGAGCGATGAAAAACCTGGCGGGGAAAATAAACTTGCTGCGGAAAACAAATTTGTGATGGAAAATAAAGTTTCGGATTCAGAGAAGAAAGTTTCTGGAAAGGCGAATGAACTTTCGCCGGAAAAAGAATCTGATTCCGAAAGCGTGTTCGAGACCGGATTTATAAACGCCGCGCTTGTGAAAAAATATGCTCCGCCTTCGCCTTATTCTGTTTTCCTTGCCGGACCTCAGGCGATGTACGATTTTATGGACAAAGAGCTTTTAAAACTGAACCTGGAGCGAAAATATATCCGCCGTGAAATGTACGGCGAAATCCACGGAGCGAAAAAACAGGAAAATTATCCTGGAACTGAAAAAAGCGAAGTCACGATTAAAGTCACAGTCTGCGACGAAGTCAAAACCGCGAAAGGAAATCCGGACGACACAATTCTTCAGATTCTTGAAAAGAACGGAATCGCAGTTCCAAGCCGTTGCCGGAGCGGAGAATGCGGCTGGTGCCACAGTCTTTTGAAAAGCGGAAAAGTTTTTGTTCCCGAAAAACTTGATTACAGACGCAAAGCGGACTTGAAATACAATTTCATTCATCCGTGCTGCACTTTCGCCTTGACCGATTTGGAACTCGATGTTCCGCCGGCAAAATGACATACAAAGCGCGGTTTTCGTCAGGATTCTGAAATTGCACGGAAATCAGTTTTTTAGAATATATGGTCATTGAGGCTCTCGAAATGACCTAAATTCAAATAAAATTTGTTAAATTTGTGGTTTCGACAGGCTCAACCACCATAATTTTTGCAAAAACTGATTTCCGTGTCCGAAATTTGCTTCCTATTTCCAAAATAGCGAAAATTCTGTATCCTTTTCTAACCATTGAAAATCAAATCATTGCAAAATCACATAAATAAAATTTTTGAGGAATAAATTATGGAAATGACAGGCTCTCAGATTGTTATCGAATGTCTTCTTGAGCAAGGCGTCGACACTGTTTTCGGTTATCCGGGAGGATCGATTCTTAATATTTATGATGAGCTTTACAAAAATTCAAAGCGGATTCGGCACATTCTGACTGCGCACGAGCAAGGAGCAAGCCACGCGGCGGACGGTTACGCACGTTCAACTGGAAAAGTCGGTGTCTGCATGGCTACAAGCGGTCCGGGCGCGACAAATCTTGTTACAGGAATCGCGACCGCTTATATGGATTCAATTCCGATTGTCGCGATAACCTGCAATGTCGCGAACGACCAGCTTGGAAAAGATTCGTTCCAGGAAATCGACATAACCGGTGTTACAATGCCGATTACAAAACACAATTATATCGTCCACGATGTGAAAAATCTTGCGAACACAATCCGCGAGGCGTTTGAAATCGCGCGTTCTGGCCGCCCGGGTCCTGTCTTAATCGATATTCCTAAAGATGTCACAGCGGCAAAAACTGAATACAAACCTTTTGACCCGAACCTGAAAAACCTTAAAACGGATGAAAAATCCGGTTCAGAAGAGAATGTTTCTATTCACCACGAAAAAACTGAATCTCCGACCGCCGAGCAGATTCAGCGGATTGCTGAACTTGTGAACAATTCAAAGCGACCGTTCATTTATGCCGGAGGCGGAATCATAACTTCTGACGCGTCGCCGGAATTAAAGGAATTTGCTGAAAAGGCGAATATCCCGGTTTCAATGTCGCTGATGGGAAAAGCCGCGTTCCCGAACAAGCACCGCCTTTCAACAGGAATGATTGGAATGCACGGAACTTACGCGGCGAACACAGCCTGCGACAAAAGCGATTTGCTTCTTGCGATTGGCTGCCGTTTTTCCGACCGAGTTATCGGCGACCCGAAAAGGTTTGCGGAAAATTCTGTAATCGTTCAGATTGACATAGATCCTGCTGAAGTAAACAAAATGATTGATGTTGACAACGCGCTCATCGGAGACGTCAAAGATATTCTTTTCAGGCTGAACAAATTTATCCAGAAAAAAGAGCCTGCCGAATGGAACCGTCAGGTTGAAGAATGGAAAAAAGTTCTTCCAAAGGCTTATTCAAAAAAAGAGGATTTGTCTCCTAAGTTTGTCTGCGAATATGTGAACTCAAAAGTTCCGGAAAACACGATTATCACAACTGAAGTCGGACAGCATCAGATGTGGACAGCGCAGTTTTATGATTTTTCTGAGCCGCGGACATTTTTGACTTCAGGCGGCCTTGGAACGATGGGCTACGGAACTGGGGCGGCAATCGGCGCTCAGTTTGCAAATCCGAACACAAAAGTTGTTCACTTTGCAGGCGACGGTTCTTTCAGAATGAACTGCAATGAGCTTTCGACGATTCAGCATTACGGGCTTCCGATTGTAATTGTCGTGTTTGACAATCACGCGCTTGGAAATGTCCGGATGTGGCAGACGCTTTTCTATGAAAAACGGTATTCGAACACGACGCTTGATTTTGGCCCAGACTGGATAAAACTTGCCGGCGCTTACGGAATTCAAGGTTTTAGGGCAAAGAACGAAGAGGAATTCAAAGACGCGTTCGACAAAGCCTTGGCGAGCGGAAAACCTGCGATAATCGATGCGGAAATTTATCTTGACGAGATGATTCTTCCGATGATTCCGCCGGGAAAACCAATCGACAGAATGATTCTGGATTTGGAAAACTGATTTTGGATAAAACAATTCCAAGAAGAAAAACTGGTCATTGAGGTTCTCGAGATCCGTATTATGGTGGCTTTGATGAGCTCAGCCGCCTCATTTTATTTTTCTGACAGCGTTTTATTTTCAGGAAAAAGTTTATGGTAAAGAATTTTGTGCTAAATTCAAAGACGCGTGATGAAATCTAAAAGTCCCGCAGATTTCGCGGATTTCCGAAGAAAACTTACAAGTCAGTCTGCGGATATCAGCGAGTTCTGCGGGAAATTCTTGTCTTATTCATCAAAGTCAAATTTGTTTATGCGTTCAACTGACATATCAAGAATATCGCAGATTTTTTCCGACGCGTCTTGCACAACATCTCCGAAAAAACACAATGCTTCTATTACTTTGCCGGAAACGTCGATGAAGTCCTCGGAATCTGATTCAGAATCGTCTTCCGAAAACTCTTCGTCTTCATCCGCTGTTTCATCCTCTTCCGTTTCGCTTTCACTCTGGTTTTTCATTGCTTCTATTTGTGCCTCCGCATCTTTGCGCCGTTTTTCGTTTGTCTCGATTATTAGCTCAGCATCTTCAAGGCTTATTCCAAATTCATTGGAAAGTTCCTCTGCGTTTTGGATGTCCGTGAAAACAGTCTCCAGAAGCGTTTTGTTGCCGCTCTTTTTGTAACGGTTGATGAGGATTTTGTTCTGTTTTTCATAACGTCTTTTAATCTTCCTCAAAGTTTTTTCGTTGATTCCCATAATTGCCTCCTTTTGACAAATCTAGAATTCATCTTTTATTTGATTTATAAATACTGCGCCTAAAGCAAGCGCAGAAACCGCAATCAAACCTGAAACCGCCTGGTCGACTTGGATAGATTTTTTTTCTCCGTAGCGGCACCAGTTTGCAAAATGCTCGCAGTTGTTCCACGGAAGAGAATATTTCCCTTTTTCTGTTCCAAGCGCATTTAACGCGCGCTTTACAGTTTCGTCCGGGCTGAAAGATTTTCGGCATCGGGTTTCAATGACGATTTCTCCGCCTTTCCGGAAATCTTCAAGCGTCGTCTTGCGAATGCACGCTTTTCTTTGAGAAATTTCAAATCCGTTTCCGCCGGAAAAATGAACCACAGAATCATTTCCGACATAAACTCCGTAATGTTTGTAAAGCCCGCGGCTTACAGAAAGAATGTCGCCCGGCTTCGGCCGATTTATTGTCTTGTCTTTTTCCATGATTGAAAGATAACAGAGGAGAAGAGGAAATTCTTATCTTGCGAGGCTATATTTTTATTTCAGGAATTCTTTTCCAAAATCATCGAGCGCTTTTTTCTGAGATTCAACAAGCGCTTTTATAACAGAAATTGTCTGCTCGTTCGCTCTTGCTTCATTTTCTTCTGCAGAAAACAGTTCGCAGACTTCGATTTCCAAAGCATTCGCGATTTTTGACAATGTGTCGGGATAAGGCCATTTTGAGCTTTGTTCTATGGAACTTATAAAAGGGATAGAAACGTCTGCTTTTTCCGCAAGCTGAGCCTGAGAAAATCCTTTTTTAGCACGGTTTTTCTTTATGTTTTTCGCCAATGTGTTTCGTATTTCTTCGCCTGTCATAATAATCCCTATAGATGTAGATATTTTCCTATTGGAATTAGTTATTGACAAACATCTAACAAAATTGCAAATTGATACTTATAGTACTATTTTTGCCAAGGATTCTAATCTTGTTGGATAAAATAATCGTCATAAAATTTAGCCTTGCAAGATAAGTTTTTAATTTTATTTGATTTTAGAATTGATGACTGAAAATATTTGGAGGAAAAATATGATTCAAGCTCAAGAAGAAATTTTAGACGTGTGCGATAAATTGCACAAAATTACAGAGGAAGCATCGCTTGCAGATGACAAAACAAAACGTGTGGAAGAAATCCAAAGAAGCGTTGCTGGTCAAAAACTGCTTGTTCCAATCGTTGGAGAATTTAGTTCCGGAAAATCAACAATGATAAACACGATGCTTAAAGATAGTGTTCTTCCAGTCGGAATTACGCCGGAAACATCGCTTGCTACTGAACTTCATTATTCTGAAGGCGAACAGTTTGCGGAAGGAATTATGAATGACGGAAACGCAAAGAAATATGAAATTTCTAAAATAAATGAACTTACTGTCGAGGCGGAAAAATTTCGGTCGGCGCAAGTTTATTTGAAAAATCAAGCGTTAAAAGAAATTGAGCCTTTGGTTCTTGTCGATATGCCAGGTTTCTCTGCGCCAAAAGAACAGCACAACAAGGCGATTGCTGAATATCTTGACAAAGGAATTTATTACATTGTTCTTGCAAAAATCACAGACGGAACAGTTTCTCGTTCATTGATGAATCGTCTTAGAGAAATCAGCAGTTTTGGAAGAAAGTTTTCTCTTTTTCTGTCAAACGCTGATTTAGTTCAAGCTGAAAAGGCGAAAGAAGTTTGTTCTGCTTGCGAAGATTCTCTGTATTCAGAATTTGGCGAGGAAGTAAAAGTAAGCACAATAAACAATACGGATGTTGAAAGCGTCAGAAAATGTCTTTCTGATGTCAATCCGAACGTTTTATTTAAAAATCTTTATTATTCTGCAACAAATGAAATTTGCAATGGAATTCTTGACGGATTAAACTGCCAGATAAAAGCGACAAAAATTGATGCAGACCAAATTAAGAATGCGGAAAACGAAATAAATAAAAGTATAGAAAAAATAAAAGCAACTTCTGAAAGCGACATTCAAAACATGAAAAACCGCTATTCAGGCAGCATGGTTCAAAATATCATAAATGATGTTGGAGACGCTTTGAACAATTCCTGCGGAGAAATAGTTTCCGCGGCTATGTCAAAATCCAATGTTGAACATCTTATAAATGAAATCGTACGTTCTGCTCTTGTGCAGTCAATGCAACGGCGAATAGGAGAAGCGAATGATTCAATCGTTTCTGATTTTTCTGATTCTGTAACAAATCTTTCAGAAATTCTCAGAAATCTTGATATTGATTTGAACTATACGGATAAAATCGTTGGAACTCTACAAGATTCATTTAAAACTCTTCTGACTTTCATGCCTACAGGCGAAAAAGAATCTCCAGTAGGTGATGTTGCTGTTTCCGCAGGGCTTGCGGGACTTGGTGCTGGATTAAGCAAAGTTCTTGCCGCTCCTGCTGCATCAATAGTTTCTGGAATAACTGGAGTTGTCGCAACGGCTTTAAATCCTGTCCTTGGAGTTGTTATTGCTATCCTTCCTTCGATTCTTGGCGGCTTGTTCGGATTAGGAAAACAAAAGGCGCAGAACGATAATGCAGAATCTCAAATTCGAAGCAAACTTACAGGCGAAGTGTTTCCTCAGATTAAGAGCAAACTTCGCATAGAATTGCCAGGAATTTTACAGGAACAAGTATCAAAAATGATTGCTAAGGTTCGTTCTCAATATGAGCAAATGCTTTCTAGCCAGCAACAGGAACTTGAAAAAGCGATTCAGAACAAAACAGAATCAGAAAAGGAAACAAAAGAAAAACTTGGAAAATTGGAAAAACTTCGTGGCGAGGTTCAGTCTTGTCTTGAAAAAATAATGACTTGGAGAATAGCGTAATGAATTTAGATTTTATTGAACGATTGAAAAAAAGCGATGATATTGTAGCAAAATTTGATGACATCACGGGCGGAATGGCGGATACCATTAGAAGCGAATGCGGAATTCTTTCTGCGGAAAAAATGCAAGAAGAAATTGAAAACATTGAGCAGGAGAACAGGCTTTTAAGCATAGGAATCATCGGGCGCGTAAAAGCAGGAAAGTCCTCGCTCTTGAATGCGCTTTTCTTTAACGGAAAAGAAATTCTTCCAAAAGCGGCAACACCAATGACCGCTGCGCTTACAATAATAAAATATTCGGAAACTCCGTATGCGGAAGTGGAGTTTTTCACAAAAGCCGATGTTTCAGCAATAGAAAAAGAGCACGATGATTTTTCTGCTTTAAAAGAAAGAATTTTTGAAGAAAAACTTAACACCGCGAAAGAAAATGCTGGAAAGCGAAAAGAAACTGTAGATGAGGCTCGCATTGCGCGAACCGTTGAAAGGGAACTTGATGGAAATCCTAAAAAAGGTTCTTGGGATCAATATGAACGCATGAAAAAAAGCGGAATTATGGAAAGTGTTTATAATTCTTCATTCTCTGAAGTGATGAAACTGGATGCAGAGTCACTTGAAAACTTGATTGGAAAACTGAATGACTATGTAGGTTCGTCTGGAAAATATATGCCTTTTACAAAAAGCGTAGCCCTTTATCTGAACATTCCAGAACTCAAAGACATTCAAATTGTAGATACTCCTGGCATAAATGATCCTGTAAAATCGCGAGAAAAACGGACGGAAGATTATCTTGGGCAATGTGATGTTGTGTTTGTTGTTTCTCCAGCAGGCGAATTTATTTCAGAAGACGATTTGAATTTGATGGCGCACGTTTCAGGAAAAAAAGCAGTGGAACAGGTTTTCCTTGTGGCATCAAGAAGCGACCAGCAGCTTTACGGAAGCATAAAGGACGACGCTCAAGGTTCTTTTACTCGTGCAGTGGAACTTATAAAGAGCCAGCTTTCTTCTCATGCTCGCGAAGTTTTTGCAGAAAAAAGAACAAGCAATCCCGAAAGCAAAGAAATGTATGATTCTTTAATCAATGATATGGAAAACCGGGTAATCATTACTTCTTCCATTTGCCATGCGATTTTGCAGAACATAAACGACCGTGCATCTTGGGACGAAGATATGAATTTTAATTGGGAAAGGCTTCTCGAAGAATACCCGGACTTTTTTGAAGGAGATGCGGCACCTTCAAATCTTGAACTGATTTCAGGCGTAGAAAAAGTGGACGCAGATATTGAAAAAGTCCGCGGCAATAAAAACGAAATAATTGAAAGCAAACAGAAACGCTGTATGGAACAGTATCAGCAGAATATCGAAAATTTTATCAGCGGAATAAAAGCTGCTGTTCAAGAAAATGCAGAGCGATTGAAAAATACAGACGCTGCACAGCTTAAAGAAAAAAAGAAAGCAAAAGAAAAGATTCGTGTTTCTGCAAGCGTTGATGTTGATGATGCGTTTGAGACTTCTATTATCCAGTTTAAAACGAATTTGTCTTCAACTTTAAAACAGCATAGCCGAGGCTTGTTTGATGATGTAAGCGATTTCAGTTCGTTCCAGAAAGAAGAAACAAAATCAAGAACTGTAACAAGAACTCGCGATAAACCAGGATTTTTTGCTTCTGTTGGACGTTTTTTTGGCGGAATTTTCAATCAAGATTGGGGAACCGAATCGTATGCTGATAGAGAATCTTACACAGTTCGCACAATTCAGTCTGCCCCGATAAAACAAAAGTTGAACTATACAGTTCAAGAATTGCAAGAGAACCTTGAAATCGAAACTGAAAAATCAATCCTTGATATGGAAAAAAGATGTGCAGACAAAAACAATAGGAGCGCTTAGAGGACCTATTGATGCAGACGACATGGACATTCCTCTTGTAAAGGCAAGCATCCGGAGAGTTGTAGAAAATATGAAAATTCCGGACTTCAGCCTTTCTTCTGTTCAGTTTTCAAGTGAATATTCAGGAATCCTTAAAAACGATAAAGTTGACAAATTTCTTGATGCTGTGAATGAATATGTTTTTAATCTTCGCAAAGAATATTCGTCTCAAATCCAAAACTTCTTGAAAGAGATGACGGAATCCGCGAAAAAAGAAAGCCTTTCTTCGCTTTTATTTGAAAGCATGGACAGCGAACTTTGCGAACTTGAAAAGCAGATTTTAAACAAAGAGTCCACTTTGGAACGTTATAAAATGTGTATTGCAGAATTCTCTGTTCTATAGGAGTGGATTTATAAATGGAAAAAGCAGAAAACGTAACTAAAAATAATTTGGAACAGATGTTTTCTTTTGTTCAAGAAATTTTAAATGCTCCTTCATCTGAAAACAAACACATTCTGCAATTCGCTGAACTTGTGAAAAAAGATTTCACAGAATTTTGTGATTCGGTAAGCGGTTTGAATCAAATGAAAGATGTGAACTCTTTTGAGAAAATCTTAAGTGAAATGCGGCTGATTGCAAATTGTCCGCCATTGCATTCAAAAATGGTTGGCGCGATAGGCGGAGGTTATTCAAGCGGAAAATCGACATTCATAAACAGTCTTATGGACGAAGAAGATGGAACTGTAAAACTTGCCGAAGGAATAAGACCTGTTACAGCGATTCCAAGTTACGTAATCTGCGGAAAAGAACAGATTCAAGGAGTTTCGTACCGCGGAGGCAAATTTAACATTGAAAACGAAATGTATAAGAATATCTCTCACGAAACGTTAAAATCACTGAAATTCGATTTAAAGCAAATTCTTCAATATATTATGGTCTGCGCAAGTTTCGATTCAGAGCTTTTTGAAAATATTTGCCTTATCGATACGCCAGGCTACAATGCTCCAAAATCAGGAACGACAGAACACGACGAAGAAATTTCAAATCAATATATAAAAGATGCGAAATTTCTTGTCTGGCTGGTTGGCTTAGACAGCAACGGAACACTTTCATCAAGTGACATTTCTTTCCTTGAAGAGCTTCCTTTTGGAAAAGAAGACGGAAGAAATCTATATGTAGTTGTAAACAAAGCAGATAGCGTCACTCCTTCAAACCGTGAAAAAATATTAAATGAGATAAAAGATGTTCTTGATAATTCCGATTTCAAGTACGAAGGAATAAGTCTTTATTCCTCAAAGAAAAAGAAGGAATTTGCTTTTGATACAAAGTCAATAATAGATTTTCTTAAATCGCAGAATATTCCTACAAAAAAATATGTTGAACTTGCGCTTCCTTTAAAAAATTTGTTTGACCGTTACGAGCAATATGCAAAAGAAAAAAATAGCAAAGAAAAAGAATATCAAAAAAAGGTTCAGAACCTTATTCTTGACGGGCTTGAAAGCAATGCCATAAGCATCACATCAAGCCTTGAAAACAATTTGGAAGAAGGACTTTATGAACTGAAAAAATATTTCAAACCTGATGACCTTGATTCTACAATCAAACGGATAGAAGAGCTTCGTACAAAATTCTTTAAATGTCTTGATGATTTTTGCGCTGAAATGGGAATAGAAAAGATTGAGCTTCCAAAAGGACATATGCCTAGTGTTGGACAACAAAATGCCGAGATGTCGGCTGATGAACAAAACACCGCTGTGCAGCCGGTTGTTCACAAAAAAAAGTTTTGCGACAAATGCGGAACTAAATTGAATGAAAATTATGATTTCTGTCCAAAATGTGGAACAGAAACAGAATTGAAGGAGTTTTAATTTATGAATAAAAAATGTATTTCTTGTCAAAAAGAAATTGAAGACACAATGGAGTTCTGTCCGCATTGCGGGGCAAAACAGGACGGTAAAAATCTAGAACCAGCAAAAAAGACTTTTCCAATAACGGAACGTGCATTTTGCCGTATTTTCAGAGCGTCTTTCTTTGGAGGATTATCTCAGATTGACATTGACACTTTATGCACTTTTATTGCAACTTTTTTAAGTCTTTCCAGAGCATTGACGGACAATGAGATTTCAGAAATCAATCGTGGATTTGATACGCTGTTGAACAACGCCAAAGAAGAATATAATCTTAGAAACGAAAGACCACATTATGTTATAAGTGCAGTCAATATCCAAAATTTTGAAGATGAGAAATTTCGCTTTCAATTTCTTGGTGACAATATTCTTCACACTTTGGAAGTTTATAGAACAAGAGGCGGTTTAGGGTCAAACCTCTGTCGCGCTGTATGGCTGTTCGCTCTGCTTGCTGCGTTGGACGGAAATTACTCTGATGATAAGTTGATGTTCTTTCGCCGCATAAAAAATCAATTTTCTGTAACAGGAGAACAATTCAAAAAATTCATCTATAATTCCATTGAACAAGATATAACTTTAAAAGACAAAGACGATGATTCTTCCATAAGTGAAACTTTTGAATTTCTATTTAAAAATAAGAATTGGAAAAATTTTGTATGGGAGAAGTTGGCGTCCAAAGTTAACGTAGTTTATGAAGATGAAAATGGTACGGAAGTCAATACATCACTAAGAGAACTTATGGAACAACTTCCAGAAGATTTTGATTTTTACAATATTGTTGAAGAAAAAACAAAATCTCTTTGCGAATTAGAATATCAAATTCAGGAACTGGAAAACTCCGAAGGAAAGTATGCTGAAATTGCGGATAAAATTGCAGAACTTGCTCGGCAAGAACGTGCTTTGTTAGCCACGCTTCCAGGATTTTATTATTGGAAATTTTAAGTTTTGAAAAAATTATTTTTTTTTTACAAAGCGCGGGAAATCAACTGCATTAAAATAATTTACAAGAAGGAGATTCTTACATATGGAATGTATTTCATGCAAAAAGGAAATTGCCGATGGTTCTGATTTTTGCCCAGAATGTGGCGCACCACAATCAGTAAAAAAAATGTTTCCGATAACGGAACGTGCATTTTGCCGTATTTTCAGACCGTCTTTCTTTGGAGGATTGCAGTTAAATAAAACTGACAACCTTTACTATCTTATGTTGAATTTTTTGAATTTATCGCGACCTTTAAGCGAGCAAGAAATTTCAAACATTAATCGCGGATTTGATATTCTTTTGAACAATGCGAGCGAAGAATATCTTGGTTTTAATATGCAAGTAAATTTTGTTCTTGATGCAAACGAATTGCCAAAAATTGAAAACGAAAAATTCCGTTACAATTTTATAAGCGATTCTATTTTTAATATGCTGAATAAATCTTATCGCTTAATAAAAAAAACTCAAGTTGAATATTTTGGCTATGCGTGGTTGTTAGCGTTGCTTTCTGCTTTGGATGGCGATTTTAATGATGAAAAAGAGATGTTCTTTTCAAGGATGAAAAATCTGTTTCCTATATCTCGAGAAAAATATAAGGAAATCTTTTTTGACGTATCAGACAATATACCTGAAACTGTTTCCTCTCTTCCTAAGTTTATGCAAATAAGTGTTAAAATGATGACGCAAACAAGCGATGAAGAAGCTAAAAAAAAGCAAGCTGAAGAAATTCCTGAAGACTTTGACTTTTATAACATTGTTGTGGAAAAAGCAAAATCTCTGTGTAAATTAGAATCTCAGATTCAAGAACTTGAAAATTCTGAAGGAAAATATCTTGAAATTATAGATAAAATCGCAGAACTTTCTAGTAAAGAATATGAAATTCTAGATTCATTGCCAGGTTTTGTTTACAGAAAATTTAAACTTGTATGAAAAAAAAACACGAAGAGAGGACTTTTATGAAATTTGAACATGACAGAAAAAGAATTCATGTGCATAGGCGGAAAAAAACGATGAAAAAACGCATATTCAGTTCAAACAATCTCGTTCCGCCGCAGCCGGGAACTTCGGTTTTCTATGTCTGCCAGAACTGCGGGGAACAGTTCTCAAAGAAAAAAGGGATTTTTTCTTTTCCGGTAAAATGTCCAAAATGCGGAAGCAGAAACTGCATTTCACCTGTAAATTTTTAAGACTATGAAAATAAACCTGCAGAAACTTGAAGAATATATTTCAGAAAATCAGAATGGCAAAAAATCTCCTGTGTCTGAAAAAATCAGGCTTTTGGGTCGGCGAAAACCGAGCCTTGTTTCCGGAGCAAGCCCTTTGCAGAATCCTTTTTTCAAAGAGCTGAAAGAAAAACTCAGTTCAAGCCGGAATCAGGATGATTTTGTGTCGCGGCTTTTTTATTACATCAATCTGAAAGACAAAAAGAATTCAGAAGTTTACAATGCTGCCGGAATGACGCCGGACTGTTTTTCAAAAATCATAAGCGGAAAAACCAGAACGCCAAAAAAAGAGAACATCGTCGCGCTTGCCATTGCCTTGAATCTGGATATTGAAGAAGCGACAGATTTGCTCAGAAGCGCAGGCTTTTCTCTTTACAAAGAAAAGGCTGACCTGATTTACAGATTCTGCTTTGAAAACGGCCCGTACACAATAGACGAAGTGAACGAAGCTTTGGTTTATTTCGGCTGCAAAGCAATCGGCGGAAGATAAAATTTCCCGATTTCTGATTACATTACAAAAGCTGCTCGTAAATGTTGTAAATCAGTTTTTCGCTCTTTTCCCAGCCAAGGCAAGGATCTGTTATGGATTTTCCGTAGCAGCCTTCGCCCACTTTCTGGTTTCCGTCTTCGATGTAACTTTCAATCATAAATCCGCGGAGAAGATTTCTGATTCGCTCGTCGTGACGCGCGGAATGTAAAACATCGAACACGATTCGCGGCTGCTCAAAAGGATTTTTTCCAGAGTTGCAATGGTTTGTGTCGACAATCACGCCGGGATTTTTCAGGTCGCGCGCATCGTAAAAATCACAGAGGCGAATCAAATCCTCGTAATGATAATTCTGCTGATTGTTTCCGTGCTTGTTTGTTGAACCGCGCAAAATCGCGTGCGTGTACGGATTTCCTTCAGAATGAACTTCCCAGCCACGGTAAATAAATGTGTGCGGATGCTGAGCCGCCAAAATTGCGTTCATCATGATTGAATAGTCGCCGCTTGTAGGATTTTTCATTCCGACAGGAACTTCAATTCCGCTTGCAGTCAATCTGTGCTGCTGGTTTTCAACAGAACGCGCTCCGACCGCGACATAACCTAAAATGTCGTCAAGATACTGATAATTTTCAGGATAAAGCATTTCGTCCGCGCAGATAAATCCTGTCTGTTCAACCGCTTTCATGTGCAGATGACGAGTCGCAATCAGTCCTTTGAACATATCAGGTTTTTCGTTCGGGTCAGGCTGATGAAGCATTCCTTTGTATCCTTCGCCGGTTGTTCTAGGCTTATTTGTGTAGATTCGCGGAACAATCATAATTTTGTCTTTAATTTTTTCCTGAATCGGAACCAAGCGGCCAATGTAATCCAAAACTGCATCTTCCCTGTCGGCAGAACAAGGTCCGATTATCAAAAGCAATTTCTTGTTTCGTCCTTCAAAAACCGCCTTCAGTTCAGCACGCTTTTCTTCAACAATCTTGCTTACTTTTCCTGTTACAGGATACATTTCCTTGACTTCCGCAGGAATTGCAAGTTTTCTTTCAAAATCCATATTCATATTTTCACCTCTAATATTATTATAAATGTCGACTTTTATAAATCATGCAAAAATGCACTCTCGGCAAGAACCCGCGCTACGCCACGAACTCTGACATCATCGTTCGTGTATGAAAAACGGCTTCCGCGTTCGTCAAAAAGTGCTGAACTTAAACAAG
Source organism: uncultured Treponema sp. (assembly GCA_964606655.1). GTDB lineage: Bacteria > Spirochaetota > Spirochaetia > Treponematales > Treponemataceae > Treponema_D. The sequence continues at coordinate 9,515 of CAZSHF010000031.1, read as the reverse complement.
TTGAAAACACCAAACAAACATTATCTGCAATCTTTAAGTTTTTTTTACTCACTTGTGCAGATTGTTTTTCAAATCGGAACCTTGCCTACGTGCATTTTTTAATGTTCGTAAAGAAAAGTCGACATTTTGGCTAATATTCCTTCACAAAAATCCCGACATCTTTCATTCGCTCAAAAAACTCAGGGAAACTTTTATTAACTGCGTGCGAATCTGTTATTTCGCCGCCTGTAAGCGTGAGCAAAACGGAAAGCGACATCACGATTCTGTGGTCGTTGTGTCCTTCGATAATCGTTTTTGGAGAAGAAAGATTTCCTCCGTAAATCACGATTCTGTTTTCTTCCTGCAAAGTTTTTATTCCAAACTTTGAAAGCTCTTCGCACATAACAAAGCCTCGGTTGCTTTCCTTTATTTTAAGCCGCTTTGTTCCGATAAATTCTCCGCCATGCAAAGAAGCCGCAACAACGAACAAAATCGGTCCTAAATCAGGGCAATCTGAAATATCAAGCGTTGCAAAACCATTTGAAAGTTTTTCAAAATATTCATGATAAACTTTGTCGCCTTGCAAACTTTCTTTATTCAAACCAAGAACTTCTACATTTCCGCCAAGAAAATTGAACGCATCAAAAAACGCAGCGTTGGAATAATCGCCTTCAACAGTCGTCTCAGTCGCGCGGTAAGTCTGTTTTCCTTTTATAAAAAGCGTGTTTTCATTAAGCCAAGCGACATCGATTCCAAAAGTTTTCTGTGCCTGAATCGTCATATCAATGTAAGGTTTGCTTTCAATCGAATTTGTAAGAACGATTTCTGAGTCGCCTTCTAAAAGCGGAAGAACGAACAAAAGTCCTGTTACAAACTGACTTGAAATGTTTCCTGGAATCTCAAATCGTCCGCTTTTAAGTTTTCCTTCAGTAAAGATTCCGTCTTTTGAAGTGTTGAAAGAAATGTTCTGTTCGCCGCAGATTTTTTCGTAAACTGTCATCGGCCGCGTCATCAAAACTTCGCTTCCAATAAAACGAGAAGGAACATTTGACAAAAGCGAAATCGGAATGAAAAAACGCAATGTGCTTCCGCTTTCGTTGCAGTTGAAAAGCCGCGTTTTCTTTTCAGAATCGTTTTGTATATCGCAACCATTTTCAAGTTTTCCGCCGAAGCCTTCAACATAAATCGTTTTTTCTTCAATTGAATAAGCGACTCCTAATTCTTTTATGCAAGAAAGAGTCGCCTTTATATCTTCAGACAAATCAATATTGTGAATGACGCTTTTTCCGCTTGAAAGCGCAGCCGAAATCAACGCACGATGAGCCATGCTTTTTGAAGGCGGCGCAAATATTTTTCCATTCGCAGATGATTTTTCTATTAACATTTTTTTCTTTCCTTATAGTATCGTTTTAATTTTTAACGAACATTTTATTTCCGGAAAACTGTGCAAGACGAGTTCTGGCTGCGTGCCGTTCTGAGCGTCTTAGGCATACGGAAGCCTAACCCAAATAGCGAAGCCACGGCAAAGCAGACAGGTTTTGGCTTGCACAACTTTATCAGCCTTTAAAATGCTCGATTAAAAATTCCATCGCTTCGATGTAGCCGTTTATTCCGTGTCCAGTGATTGTTTTTTCCGCCGCAAGCCGAATATAACTTGTCTGCCTAAAATCTTCGCGCTCTTCAACTTTTGAAATGTGGACTTCAACAAGCGGAATTTTTACAGCCTTTGCCGCATCCAGAATCGCGATGCTTGTATGCGTGTACGCTCCGGGATTTATCACGATTCCGTCAAATTTTCCAAAGCATTTTTGAATTTCTGTGACTAAATCGCCTTCGTGGTTCGACTGATAAATGCTCACTTTGATTTTATTCTTGCGGGCAAAATCTTTGATATTTTTCACAAGCGTTGCATAAGATTCGCTTCCGTAAATTCCAGGCTCACGAATTCCAAGCATATTGATATTCGGTCCATTTATAACTTTAATTTTCATAATTTCCTTCTTTTCCTCTTTTATATTTAATTAAATAAATTGAAAGCTTTTTTGATAACATAAAAAGATGTGCGTAGGCAAGGTTCCGATTTGAAAAACAATCTGCACAAGCGAGTATAACTTCAATAATTCTGAAAAATCACTTGTTAGGTGATTTCGATGAACTCAATCACCATAATTTTTTGACGAGCGCGGAAGCCGTTTTTCACAATCGGGTTCTTGCCGAAAGTACATCTTTTCATATTCATACGAACTTAAGTTTTCATCTAAATTAACTCCATAATTTTTTTAATCGTGTGGCTTATATTGTCATCAGATTCAATATGAAAATCGCACGCTTTTGTGTAAATCGGATAACGAACATCGTAAATCGCCTTTAGTTTTTCAAGCGAATCAGAAAGCGGACGGTTTTTTGTCGGGCGGATTTTTTCAATATCTCTATCGATGAAGAAAACAATTCCGTTGTTTTTAAGAAGCGTTACATTTTCGCCTCGAAGAATCGTGCCTCCGCCGGTTGCAATGACAAGGTTCGTCATTGTAGAAAGTTCTCTGCACGCATCTGTTTCTGCATCGCGGAAAACTTTTTCGCCTTTTTCATTGATTATTTGTGAAGGCGGCATTTTTTCTTTCTCAGTTATCATTTTGTCTGTGTCGTAAAACTTTCTGTTTAAAACGCGTGAAAGTTCTTTTCCAACCGTTGACTTTCCGCTTCCAGGCATTCCGATTAAAACAATGTTCTGCTTTTCTGAAAGAATCTTGTTGTAGATTCGTTTCGTTTCGCCTGTATCAATTTTTTTGTCAAAGAAGAATTCCGCCGCGCTTACTGCCTGACCTACAAGCATGAAAAGTCCGCCTTTCGCTTTAACGCCGCAATTCTGCGCGGAAACAACAAGTTTTGTTCTAAGCGGATTGTAAATCACATCGATAACGCCTTCGAGATTCGGAAAGTTTTCAGGATTAACCGCACTTTCTTCAATCTTTGGAAACATTCCGCAAGGCGTCGTGTTTATTATAAATCTTGCATCGCTATGAAGTGTCCGCGCTTCATCATAAGTAATCACGTTTTTCAAATCCGCGTGTTTTGTTCGGCTCACAATGAAAATCTCGCTTGCCTTCAACGATTTTGAAACCGCACGTGCTGTATGGCTTGTTCCTCCTGTTCCAAGAATCAAGACTTTTTTTCCTTCAAAATCAAGGTTTTCAGACAAGATAAGGTTTCTAAGTCCAATAAAATCTGTGTTGTAGCCAAAAAGTTTTCCGCCGCGATTTACAACTGTATTAACCGCGCCGATTTCTTTTGCGGCATCGTCAACATAATCCAAAAAAGGAATCACATCTTGCTTATAAGGAATTGTAACATTGATTCCTTTAAAATCTTTCTTCGTCATAAAATCAGAAAGTTCATCACGCGGAATTTCCTTTAAAACGTAATCGTAATCGCCAATCTGATTATGAATTTCCTTTGAGTAACTATGACCAAGTTTTTCACCAATCAATCCGTAATTCATAAGTTTTCCTTAAAATCGTCTAAAGTGGTGGTTGAGTTTATCGAAACCACCATATCTTAGATTAAGGTCATTTCGACAGGCTCAATGACCACTACTTTACTTTTTCCTCACCAAAATAATCTGTTCCAAAGCGACCTGCCATCGCATCGTAAACCGTGAATGCCGAAACGCTGTCAACAACAACTCTTGCGCGATGAATTATCATAGGATCGTGTCGGCCTTTTATCTGAATCGTTGCGTTTTCGCCTTTTTGCATATCGATTGTTTCCTGCGCTTTATAAATTGAAGGGGTTGGCTTTACAGCGACGCGGAAAACAATCGGCATTCCATTTGAAATGCCTCCGTTTATTCCGCCGTTGTTGTTTGTCGTTGTAAAGACTTTTCCGCTTTCAATCCTGAATGAATCATTAAAATCGCTTCCCAAACCATTAACTTTGTCAAAGCCTGCGCCAAATTCAACGCCCTTTACCGCAGGAACTGAAAAAAGCGCATAAGAAAGTTTTCCGTCCAATGTTTCAAACCAAGGTTCGCCAACTCCAGAAGGAACGCCTTTTATGCAGGTTTCCAGAACTCCGCCAACGCTGTCGCCTTCGCTTGCAACTTTTTCAGCATACGTTTTCATTTCCGCCGCTTTTTCATTATCTAAAACAGGAAAATTCGTTTTTCCAAGCGTCAGAATGTCTTCATCATAATCAGAAAAGTCGCGGTCAAGAATATTTCCAAGACTTTTTATATGCGTTCCAATCTTAATTCCTTTCTTCGCCAATGCTGAAATCACGATTGCACCCGACGCAACCAAAGCCGCTGTAATTCTTCCTGAAAAATGTCCGCCGCCCCGAAAATCCTGAAATCCGTGATATTTTTCATTCGCTGTAAAATCCGCGTGTCCTGGACGAGCAAGAGTTGCAGTTTTTTCATAATCGGCTGAATGCTGGCTTTCGTTCGGAATAAGAATGCAAAGAGGAGCTCCTGTTGTTCTTCCGTTGAAAACGCCGCTTGCAATCGTAAACTTGTCTTCTTCAATCCGCTGCGTTGAAATTTTTCCGCTCGGACGGCGAAGCGAAAGCTGATGTTTTATAAAATCTTCATCGACTTCGACTCCAGGCGCGATTCCGTCTAAAACTGCGCCGATTTCCGGACCGTGGCTTTCGCCAAATAAAGTTACTGTAAAATTGCTTCCAAGCGTGTTTTTCATAAAACCTGACCTCACTTCAAATTTTTATTCAGTTCATAAGAGCCCGCTCTTATCGTAAATCCGTTAAAAAACGAACTGCAAAGTTCGTTTTAGGATTTTCTTCAAAATTGCGTGCGAGAAAACTGGCTTTTCTCGCTCAACAAGTTTAAGAATAACTTTATTCATATATCTATCTTTATTTCAAATTTTTATTCAGTTCGTACGAGCCTAAAATTTTCAACATTCTGCATTTTTCAGAAACTTCTTTTATCATTTCCTGCGATCTGTCAGATGAAAGTTTTCCTTCGGCTTCGACATAGAAATAATATTCCCAGTCTGAATCTTTTAATGGCCGGCTTCGGATAACGCGAAGATTGTAGCCGTATTTTCCAATCACATCCAAAACTTTCACAAGCGAGCCAGATTCGTTTTTCACAACAAACATCATTATGAATGTGGAAAAATCTTCCGCATTTATGATTTGCTCTTTCACTTTTGAAAAAACCGCGAATCTTGTTGTGTTTTTTGAGTTTTCATTTATGTTCGGACACAAAACTTCAAGTCCGTAAAGTTCCGCTGTTTCTTCGCTTGCAATCGCCGCAACAGATTTATCGCCGTCATCGCTTACTTGTTTTGCGGCACGGGCAGTGTTCACAGCGGTTTTTGTCTGCAAATGATGCTTTTTTATAAATCCTGCGCATTGATCCAATGCTTGCTGGTGGCTTACAACAGTTTTTATGTCGCTTAAAGCCGCGCCTTTCACTGCAAGAAGATTTTGCGTTACAGGAAGCGCGTAAATTCCGTTCACATAAAGTTTTCCTGTGAACATTAAATCTGAAACTTGACCAACTTCGCCCGCAAAACTGTTTTCGATTGGAAGAACAGCAACATCACATTCGCCGTTTTCTACAGAAGCGTATGCAGATTCAAAATCCGCATAAGGAATCAACGCTCCATCAGGAAATATTTTCTTTGCCGCAATATTTGCAAACGCACCTTCGATTCCGCTGTAAGCAATTTTTGCTCCTTCAAGAAGTTTATGCTGATATTTTTTTGAAATATCCATCAAATCTTGAATGAACTGAACGTAATAAGGCTGCAAATCAATATTCTTGATGTATTGCACGCAGCGTTCAATCACTTGATTTTCGCGCGTTGAATCAAAAACCGGCATTCCGTTCTTCTTTTTGTAGTTTGCAACCTGAACCACAAGATTCATTCGCTTTTCAAAAAGTTCCGCCATTTTATTGTCAATCTCGTTTATTCCAGAACGTGCTTCTTCAAGTTCAGTCATTTTATCTATTCTCCTGTGTGTAAAAAAAAACGGCTCTACTCGATAAAGAATAGAACCGTTTATAAACAAGTTTCATTTGCTCTACGCTTTATCTAGCAATTTCAGAGTTATTAAAATAAAAGGAAAAGGCAAAAAAATCTGAAAAAAGATTAGATGAGCCAGAAGAAAATGAAAAATTATGAAAATTCGTGATTAATGATTTCATTTTGCAAAATCTTACCAACTAAAAATGCTATTGTCAACGACAAGACGTTTAGATATTATTGAAATGTTACTAGCAATAGTAATAAAAAAGTTTTGTGTTTTGATTAATGAAGTATAAAACAGTAAAAATCTGTTTGCTTTTCATTGCACGTGGCTTGGAAAACACGCTGACCTTTTTGTGTCGGCACTTCAAGCTTAACGGCCAGAATGTTTTCAGCCACAGTTCCATTACAAGCCAACAGATTTTTAATGATTAAGTTTTAATCAAAGACAAAACTAAAAAATTAAACAAAGAAAGAAGGAAAAAAATGAAAAAAATAATCGCATTCACGTTAGTTTCGCTTGCACTTTTGCAAGGAACATTTGCAAAACCAAAAGCACCAAAGCAGAAGAAAGTTAAAATCGGAATCGCAAAGATTGTTCAGCATCCGGCATTGGATGACATTGAGCAAGGCGTTATGGACGTTGTAAACGAATCTGGAATCAAAGCGACATTTGATTTGCAGAACGCAAACGGAGATGTGAACACTGCAGCTCAGATTGCAAGCCAGTTCAAGGCGAAAAAAGTTGATGTCGCTGTAGGAATTGCAACTCCGGTCGCTGTAGCACTTGCAACAACATTGAAAACAACTCCAGTCGTTTTTGGAACTGTAACAGATCCGCTTGCCGCAGGACTTGTTGACACGCTTGACCACGGAAAAGGAAACGTAACTGGAATGAGCGATGCAATTCCAACTGCGGAACACATTAAACTTTTTGCAAAAATCACAGGAATCAAAACACTTGGATACATTTATTGTTCAAGCGAGGCAAATTCTGTTTCTTCATTGAATCTTGTTCAGGACGGATGCAATCAGGCAGGATTGAACCTTGTAACGCAGGCAATCACAACTTCAAGCGAAGTAAAGCAGGCGGCAGAAGCAATCGCAAGCAGAGTTGACGGAATTTACCTTACAACTGACAACACAGTTTTCAGCGCGATTGCCGCTTTGGTTGACGTTTTTGGAAAAGCGAAAAAGCCGATTTTCAGCGGAGATGTTACAGCTGCAAAAGACGGCGGAATCTTCATGGCAAGCGGCTTTAATTATTACAAAGCAGGACGTGCAACTGGAGAAATGGTTGTTCAGATTCTAAACGGCGCAAAACCGGAAGAACTTCCTGTAAGATTCATGACAGAACCAAGCGACAGCGATTTGCTGATTGACTTGGACGCGGCAAAAAACTGCGGAATCACAGTTCCGGAAGAATACATAAATGCCGCAAACATGATTTTTGAAAACGGAAAACTAACTGAAAAATAAACAACAGAGCAACTGTTGAATCTTTATAACGCTTAAAAATTGTCGGAGTGGAGCAGAAAACGGCTTTTGTGAGCATTTGCACGCTGAGGTTGCAGAGCAACCGTCAATAAATTTTCTTTGCAGCGTGCACCATGCGGAACAAAAACGGCTTTATGCGGAAACGCAGACAATTTTTATTGTAAGAAGCATTTCAGCATTTACTATGCATTTTAATTTTAAGGATTTTTGATGTTCGCTAGCATTTTAATTGAAGGCTTTATTTATGGAATAATGGTTTTAGGCGTTTACGCTTCTTACCGCGTTCTAAACTTCTGCGACATGACAGTTGACGGCGCGTTTCCGATGGGCGGATGCATTTTAGCCGCTTGCCTTACAATCGGAATGAATCCTGCATTGGCTCTGCTTTTTGCATTTATCGGCGGACTTTTTGCAGGACTTTGCACAACTGTAATCTACACAAAATTAAAGATTCCTGATTTGCTTTCCGGAATCTTGATGATGACAATGCTTTATTCCGTGAACCTTAGAATAATGCACAACAAAGCAAACATTTCTTTCCTTAGGATTGAAACACCTTTTTCTAAAATCACTGCATTTTTTGAATCGCGTTTTCCGCAGGTTTCTGCAAACTGGGGAATTGTTCTATTTCTCGTCGTTTTCGTTGCGATTCTTACATTATTAATGATTATTTTTTATCACACAGATTTAGGATTAACGATGGGAGCGCTTGGCGACAACGAGCAGATGATAATTTCGCAAGGCGTAAATCCAAACATTGTTCGCGGAATCGGAGTTTGCTTTGGCGACGGGCTTGCTTCTCTTTCTGGCGCGTTTGCCGCAATGTACAACGGATTTGCAGATGTCGGAAGCGGAACAGGCGTTATTGTAAGCGGGCTTGCTTCTTTAATGCTTGGAGAATTCATAATCCGCTCGAACAAAGTTTCATGGCAGCTTGTCCGCGTTTTAATCGGCTCGATAATTTACCGCGCAATAATGTTCTTGGGACGAAGTTACGGTTATGTAATCGGACTTACTGCAAACGACTTGAAACTTATCACAGGACTTTTAATCATTGTTTGTCTTATAATCGCGACTTTGAAAGGAAACTTTTCACTTAAAAAGCACGTAACTCATCCAGATTGGAACAAGAACAATTCAAAAACTGAAACAAAATCATCTGGAGGAACAACAAATGCTTGAACTTAAAAACATTTCGATAACATTTCATGCAGGAACTCCAGACGAAAATCCAGCATTAAAAAACATAAACCTTAAAATCAACAAAGGCGACTTTATAACTGTTATCGGTTCAAACGGAGCCGGAAAATCAACTTTGTACAATATAATTTCCGGAAACCTAAAACCTTCAAGCGGCTCAATAATTCTTGACGGAAACGACATAACAAAACTTGCTGAATACAAACGTGCAAAATACATTGGACGCATTTTTCAGAATCCGCTTTTAGGAACTGCCGGAAAAATGTCGCTTGAAGACAACATGATGATTTGCGAAAAAAAAGGCTTTAAAGGATTGAAAATAAGCCTTACAAAACAAAAACGCGAATATTTCAAAAGCGAACTTGAAAAACTCAACATGGGACTGGAAAACCGGCTTTCCGACAACGTGAACCAGTTTTCAGGCGGACAAAGACAAGCATTGACTCTTTTGATGACAGTCATGTCAAAGCCGCGCATTCTTTTGCTTGACGAACACACAGCGGCGTTAGATCCGACAAATGCTGAAATCGTGATGAACCTTACGCGCGAATTTGCAAAAGCCGACAATCTTACAGTTATGATGGTAACGCACAATATGCAGCACGCTTTGGATTACGGAAACAGACTTTTGATGATGGACGCAGGCGAAATAATTCTAGACATTCAAGGAAGCGAAAAACAGAATCTTACAATGGACGACTTGAACAAACGATTCAAGGAAATCAGAAAACACGGAATCACGAACGACCAGATGATGCTTCAGTGATGATGATTTTGCAGCACGGGAATCAGTTTTTATTCACAGAATTATATTTCCGTGTTATAATAAAGCGGTTTTCACAAGAA
>CAZSHF010000030.1:2682-26177 GCA_964606655.1 uncultured Treponema sp. | reverse complement strand
CACTAACGCTCCGCTCCCAAACACCAAATTTTTTATAAAAATTTATAATGCGGAACCCCTGTCGGCATCGGAGAATTTCAGTTTCATATTCTCTCAATAATTGTTTCAATTGTATTTTTCGTCTGCTTCGGAAAGAAAGTCAATCATCTTGTCGGCGACTTTAAAGTCACGTTCAGAAAGCTTTGAAAGCTTTTCCGCCGAATGAAAAACTTTCGCGGAGTATCTGATTTCCCGCTCATTCGGATTCTGACTTTCGCCTGTAACCAAGTATTCCACAGAAACATTCAAGGCTCTCGCGATTTTCACGGCGTTTTCTGCGCTTGGAGATGCTCCGTTCTGGACAAGATAATGATTCAGCGTGTTTATGCTGATTCCTGTCATTGCAGCAAGCTCTTTAGTCTGAATATCTTTATAGGTCAGTTCATCTTTCAGATTTTCCTTGAATCCCATAGACAGTATTTTAGTCATTTTTGATTATGAGATATAAAAATTTGCAATATACGGTTAGTTGTGTTACGATAAAACCATATCTGATTAGCAAAGGAAAATGCGTAATCAGATATTGGAGGATTTTAATTATGTTTAGAAAATTTGGAATTATGTTTTTCGTGTTTGTTTTCGCGTTTTTTGCAGTCGGCTGCTCCGGTGTAAATGACGGAAATGAAAACAGCGGCGGAACCGGAACGGAGCAGAAACCCAGTGCAATCAGCATTTCTGCCGACGGAACTTCTGCTACAGTCGGCGATACTGTGTCGATTTCAGTTTCGTTCAGCGGTTTTGAAACAGAACCGACCAGTGTTGATGTTTATGTGGAAGAGATAAGTTCCGCGCTAAAAACCGGCGTTGCTGTTTCCGGCGGAAAAATCACGCTGGACACATCTTATTTTGAAGCGGGAACTTACAACCTTTATGTTGCAAGCGGAAGCGTGAAGTCAAACAGCATTGAAGTTACGCTGACGGAAAACCCTTTGAGTGCGCCAACTGGTCTTGCGGTTGCGGCATCGACAACAGCCAACACAGTGAAACTCACTTGGACAAACAACGGTGCAAAAAAATATTGGGTTTACTACAACACAACGAACGACACAAGTTCTGCAACTTGTGCGACAAGATACGAAACTTCTGGAACTTACGGATATGAAATCACGCTTTATTCTTCTGGAACTTACTATTTTTGGGTAAAAGCCGCTGACGGTTATTATTCAACAGACACGACCAGCGATTTCAGCGATTCTGTAAGCTACGAATTTACTTACACTTCTCTTTCCGTTCCGACAGGAGTTGCGGTTGAGGCATCGACGACAACCAACACAGTGAAAGTCACTTGGACAAACAACGGTGCAAAAAAATATTGGGTTTACTACAACACATCAAACGACACAACAACTGCCACCTGTGCATCAAGATACGAAACTTCTGGAACTTACGGATATGAAATCACGCTTTATTCTTCTGGCACTTACTATTTCTGGGTAAAAGCCGCCGACGGATATTCAACTTCAAGTGCGACTAGCACATTCAGCGATTCTGTAAGTTATAACTTCACTTACACAAACTGATTTCAACAACCGAAAACCCAAGTGGCGAACAAAGAAGAAACAATCCACCGGACAATGGTGGAAAAAAATAGTTTAGCACAGCTCTTACCTGTGAAAGTTTTGCGTTAAACATTGCTTTCGCAGGTTTTTATTATTGGAAGGAAAATCAATGTTTGACAGCGACATTTGCAAAAAGAAAGACGGCACTCCGCTAAAGTCCTATGAATCGGAAGCAGAAGCGGATGAAGCAATTCAATACGTAAAAGCAAGATACGGAAACGAACAAGTAAAATACAAATGCTCAAAATGCGGATTTTATCATCTTTCGCCAAAAGAAAGGCAAACTGCGAATTTTCTAAGTAGTTGTCTTGATTCAAACGGAAAACAAAAGCACGCCTATCAAACAAAAACCGATGCAGAAAGACGTGCGGAAATTATTTTTCAAGAAAAAGGCACGCGATTGTACGTTTACCGTTGCAACAACTGCGGATATTATCATTTGACGCATACAAGGTATTAGAGAAAAAAATGATTCAAAATTTATACAAAACTTCGGCAGTAATTCCAGACACATCCGCACTGATGAAAAACTGCAATATTTTAAATTTTTTGCTTAAAGATTTTAAAACTGTAATCATTTCTCAAACAGTGCTTGATGAACTGAATTTTCAAAAAGATAAAAAGAAGAACAATTAGGCATGGCTTGCAATGCAAAAAATCGAACAGATAAAAGAAAATCTAAAAACTCTTGATGACAGAAATTTGCAAGGTCAAAATCACGATGAAAAAATACGCTCACTGGCAATCAAATATGAAAACGAAAATAAAATTTCTGTCTATATAATTCACGATGACATTGGATTCACTCTGAACTATAAAAATTCTCTTTTGCTACGTGATTATTTTGGAAACAGAAAAACTTTCGCAACAAACAAAGATGCCTTGCAAAAGCTGAACAAGTTATTTTTATCAGATTGGAGCATCTACAAAATTTCAGACAACATTGATTATAACGAATATCTTGAAAACGGAAACACACTTCTAATAAACTGCATCAGAAGCAAAAGTCCAAATAAAAGGCAAAAACTTGAATTTCTTGTAAAAGAATGCAAAGTAGACATCAACAAAACAGACTCAAGCAAATATTTTTTGACTCCGCTGAGCCATTGTATTCAGGTAAATGACTTTGACTCATTCTGCGTTTTGCTAGAAAACGGTGCAGATTACAACAAAGGTAGCATAAACGAAACCCATATTGACTATATCCGCTGCAAAAACGAGGGAAACACTCCGCTGATGATTGCCTGCTGGCATGGCCGGAAAAACTTTGTTGAAAAACTTTGCTCATATAAAGACATCGGCTTGAACCAGCAGGACAGCAACGGCTTTACGCCACTGATAAAATGCGCCTGGAAAAAGAACCTCGAACTTTATGATTACTTGCTGTCGTTTTCCAGAACAGACATTTACATCCGCGACAGAAACAACCACACAGCAAAATGGTGGCTAGAACATTCTCCGGAGGAATCAAACGGAAGATGAAAATCGCTCTGTATGGCTTGCCTTGTGCGGGAAAAACTACACTTCTTTCTTTGTTAAAAGAACTTGCGCCAGTAATAAACGGTGGCGATGAGCTTAAAAAACTTGGCGGAAATATTGAAACAAAAAGGAAAACACTTCTTGAAATTTTAAAACCTAAGGAAAGTTTTTTTATCGACGGACATTATCAGTTTGTAAAAAATGGGAAAACAAAAATCGCATTCACCACGGAAGACAAAATCTTTGATGTGTTCATGTATCTGTATGCTCCACCAGAACAGATTTTAGAGCGTCTTGAAAAATCACAGAAGAATCAAAAATATCTTCCAGCCACGCAAGGTGAAATTTCTAGATGGCAAAATGACGAAATAAATTCTCTTAGAAAAATCTGCCATAAAAGCAATAAAGATTTTTTTGTAATTGATGATTTTAAGAGCAGTTACGAAAATTTTGTTCCTTTTTGCAAAGATGTGCTGAACGGATTTTCAAATGTCGCGTTTGCAAGAAAAATCGCTGAGGAAACGCATTTTGAAGGAAAAGAAATCGCACTTATTGATGGCGACAAAACACTTACAAAATGCGACACAAGCAAAGAAATTTTTGAATTTAAAACTGATATTTTTGACAACAATTTTTACACAGGCTATCAGTTTTGGATTCAAGATAAAATCATTCTTAAAAATTTTAATCAGAATGTGACAAAAGAAAAAATTTTCAAACTCGAAATAAATCAACAAATTTTAGAAAACGCAAAAAATCCAATTATTATTTCATCTGGATTAAGCGAAATTTGGACTGATATAATCGGCAAAAAACTTGGAATAAAAACTTACGCAGGTAAAAATATCAGTGCTGAAACAAAATATTTCATAGCGAAATTCTTAAAACAAAGATATTTTGTAACGGCTTATGGCGACAGCAAGAACGACCTTTTTATGCTAAAGGAAGCAAACAAAGGATTTTTGGTTGTGAACAATCACTTGAGCAGAAGTTTGAAAAAAAATGAAATCGAAGGTCTTTCAATTTTGAATTTTGGAAGAAATTTTCACATTTTAAGCAAAGATGAATCGCTTTTATCAGATGAAAAAAGTGAAATAGAAAATCTTGTCAATATTACAAAATCTGGCTCTGGAATATGCGGAAACAGACTTGCACTTGCACATTTTGAACTTGGCAAAAAACTCAGCCGTTACATTTTGAACTTGCATGAAAACGACACTACGATAATTTCACTTGAACGCAGCGGACATTTTCTTGCAGACGGAATGTATATGAATTTCAACTGCCGTTTTGAAACTTACAATTCAAAATATCAGTCATTGCCGAAAATCAAAACTAAAAATGTGATTCTAGTTGACGGAGTTATCAACAACGGAAACTCGATGATTGAAACAATCCAAAAGATTGAAGAAAGTTCACAAAATGTAAAAATAACAGTCGTCGCGGGCGTTGTAAATGAAAAAGCTTTACCGCTTTTTGACTTGTATGATTTTATTGCAGTCCGTGTTTCCAAAAACAAATTCACAGGCGAGAATGTGAAAGTTCAAAAAGGAAATATCGGTCCTGACACTGCGGACAGGCTTTTTAATCAACTTGACTAAGATAATTTTTTGCCTTGTCCATCATTTTTTGCAAATCTGTTTTTTCCGGCTGCTGTCCGCCTTGTATTTTTTTAATGTGCATTTGCGGAACACAAACTTTGCAGCAGGAAATTGGATTTTTTCTTTCAAGATAATTTACAATTTCTTCTTTTGATGTTGATTCTGTCAGAAGCAATCCGTCAGAGTCAATTTTATTTTTTGGTGCGACAGAACAAATAAAAAGCCTTGAACGTTCAATTGTTACACAATGCTTTTTGTACCAGCACGAGTCAAAAAGTTCCTGTGCTTCTTTTTCAGAAACTGTGTAATTGCCGGAATTCAAATCCCACAGTTTTTGAGTTCTAAATGCAAGATTTATATGAGGTGCTTTTTTGCTTATAAAATTTTTCCAAGCATTTATAAAATCAAAATCATCTTTGTAGACACTGATAGAAATTTTTTGTATCAATTCAAGAATTTTTGCAGAGAACCCTTTTGGATTCAATCCGTTTGTAACAACTTCAATCGAATTGATATTTGAAAACAGAGAAAATTTAGAAACCGCATTTTCTAGCAAACTTGGATTTAAAGTCGGCTCACCGCCTAAAACTGCAAGACTTTCAATTTCAATGTTGTTTTTTAATAGAATATTCAAACAACTGCAATGCTCTTGAACAACATCATCTGATAAAACCGGACGTGGCTGATATGGAATATGAAAGCCACATTCTGAGCATTGCAAATTGCATTTATTATTTATGGAAAGTTCCAATTCTGGAATTGTAAAGGCAAAAACCATATGGAAATTATATTCTAAGAGTCTAATTCTTTCAAAACATCATTGTAAAACGTTTTAAAATGTAATCAATCACTTTTTTGAATTAAGAAAAATATGCTGACGATTTTACGTCTAGCCAAACTGTTCCCTAATCTCTTTTATCTGGTCGCGGATTGCGGCGGCTTGCTCGTATTCAAGGCGTTCTGCGCAATCCTGCATTTCTTTTTCCAGAGCCTTGATAAGTTTTTCGCGCTGCTTTTTGTCAAAAAGGTTTGCGGTTTTCTTCAGCACATCTACGCTTAGTTTTGCGTTTTCTTCCGCATCTTTTTCTTCGTGTTCCAGAATGTCTTGAACTGCTTTTTTAATCGTTACTGGCGTGATTCCGTGTTCTTTGTTGTAGGCTTCCTGAATTTCGCGGCGATGTCGGGTTTCTTCAATCGCTTCTTTCATTGCGTCGCTCATTCTGTCCGCGTACATAACAACTTTTCCGTCTGCGTTTCGTGCGGCTCGACCAATAATCTGAATCAGCGAAGTTGTTGAGCGCAAAAAGCCGATTTTGTCAGCATCCAAAAGCGCGATGAACGAAACTTCCGGTAAATCAATTCCTTCGCGCAAAAGATTGATTCCAATCAAAACATCGATTTTTCCTTCGCGAAGTTCCTTTAAAATCTCGACGCGTTCAAATGTGTCAATTTCAGAATGAATGTAGCGGACTTTTAATTCAAGCGAAAGAAGATAATCCGTCAAATCTTCCGCCATTTTTTTTGTGAGCGTTAATACAAGGCTTCGTTCGTGCTTTTTTATTCGTTCTTTTATTTCGTTGTAGATGTCTTCCATTTGTCCTTCGCTTGGACGGACTTCTACAATCGGATCCAAAAGTCCTGTAGGGCGAATGATTTGCTCAACAACTTGCGAACTCTGCTTGATTTCTTCTTTTCGCGGAGTTGCTGTAACGTAAATAACTTGATTCAGCATTTTTGAAAACTCGTCGAATTTCAAAGGACGATTATCAAGCGCGCTTGGAAGACGGAATCCAAAATCAACAAGATTCTGTTTTCGGCTTCTGTCGCCTTCATACATTGCTCCAATCTGCGGAACTGTAACGTGCGCTTCGTCAATCATGCAAAGAAAATCGTGCGGAAAATAATGCAAAAGCGTTGCTGGCGGTTCTCCTGGAGCGCGTCCTGCAATCGGCGCGGAATAATTTTCGATTCCAGAACAATAGCCCATTTCTTTCATCATTTCGATGTCGTAAGTTACGCGCGTTTTAAGTCGCTCCGCTTCAAGAAGTTTTTTCTGGCTTTCAAGAACTTTTAATCGCTCGTCAAGTTCGTTTTGAATTCGTTCTGTGGCTTCGTTCAAAGCATCTTGCGGAACTACAAAGTTTTTCGCAGGATAAATCGAAGTTTCGTCAAGTTCTTCAGTGATTTTTCCGGAAACAACATTGAATCTTCTGATTCGTGCAACTTCATCCCAGTCAAGCTCGATTCTGTAAGCCTCGTCAAATTCCATGTAAGGCGGATAAATTTCGATGATGTCGCCGCGGATTCTAAAATTCGCTCTGTCTAAAATCGCATCGTTACGCGAATATTGAATCTGCGTCAATTCAAGCGCAAGTTTGTGCGTGTCAAGCATCTTTCCTTTTTCGATATGAACCCGCATGCTTTTGTAAAGTTCCGGCATTCCAAGTCCGTAAATGCACGAAACTGTCGCAATCACGATTACATCGCGGCGTTCCATAAGCGAATAAGTCGCCGCCATTTTCATCTGGTCGATTTCTTTGTTGATGCTTGCATCTTTTTCGATGTAAAGGTCGCGAGCAGGAACGTAGGCTTCAGGCTGATAATAATCGTAATACGAAACGAAATATTCAACCGCGTTGTTGGGAAAAAAATCTTTGAATTCGCGGTAAAGCTGAGCGGAAAGCGTTTTGTTGTGGCTTATGATTAAAGTTGGCTTTTGAACTTTCTCGATGATTTTTGCCATTGTGAAAGTCTTTCCAGAGCCAGTAACGCCTTTCAATGTCTGATATTTGTCGCCGCGAAGAAATCCTTCTGAAAGGCTCTCGATTGCTTGACCTTGGTCGCCTGAGGGAGAAAAAGGCGATTCGACAACGAATTTCCGCATAATTTATATTCCAGTTTTATGTTCTGAATGTTCTTCAGGAAATTGTATTCCGAAATGTTCCGAATGTTCCTAAATTTATATTCCGAAAGTTCTTCGCGTTGTTGTTTGCTGCGGCTGCTGGCTTGAGCTTGCAGGTTCTGCAAGGCGAACTTGAATCACTTCGTCTTTTCTGTTTCTGCGGACTGTGACTTTTACAGATTCGCCGGGACGTTTTGATTCAAGCGCGGAAAAATAATCCGCGATTGAAGTCACCTGAATATCGTCGATTTTTGTTATCACATCGCCGCCAAGATAAATTGTGCTGGAGCCGTAACGAACCGCCTGGCTTCCTGCGATAATTCCTGCCGCTTCTGCGTTTCCGCCTTTTTCCACACGCGAAACCATGACACCTTTTGAAATGTCAAGGCGCGCGTAGTTCGCGATTGTGTTGTTCAGCTGGAAAATCGAAACCTGAATCACGCCGCGGCGGACTTTTCCGTATTTTATCAAGTCTTCTGAAACGCGGATTGCCGTCTCTGAAGGAACTGCAAATCCGACTCCAGCGTTGCTTCCCGAAGATGAATAAATCATCGTGTTTATTCCAATCATTTTTCCGTTCGTGTCTAAAAGAGGACCTCCGGAATTTCCCGGGTTTATCGCAGTGTCTGTCTGAATCATGTTGCGGATTATTCTGTTGTTTGAATTTTTTATCGGGCGGCCCAATGCGGAAACAATTCCAGTTGTCATTGTCCTGTCGAATCCGAACGGATTTCCGATTGCGATTACTTTCTGGCCGACTTTAAGAGCTGTCGAGTTTCCGAACGGAATTGTCTGCAAAATTGTTCCTTTTGGCGGATCAAATTTTATCACCGCCAAATCGCTGTCCTCGTCAGTTCCGACAACTTCCGCTTCGTATTGAGTTCCGTCAGAAAGCGAAACATAAATCTTTGACGCGCCTTTTACAACGTGAACATTTGTAAGGACGTAACCGCGCTTGTCGATTATCGAGCCGGAACCGCTTCCTCCGTCCTGAACTACAGGTTCAAGAAACCAGTTTACGCCGACAACTTGCGTGTTGATGTTCACGACCGCCGGACTGCATGAATCGTAGACGCGGATATTTTGAAGTTCGTCTTGCGTGTAAGAAGTTTCGTTTGCAACTTCAATCTGATTGGCTGGAAAATTGTTTGAGAGGAACGTTTCGCCGAGTTCAGATTCAGAGATTTTTTCGGTCTGAAGATTTTCGCTGTTTTCAGGATTCAGCGAAACATGGCTTTCGGTTTGGATTTCGGTTTTAGAAGTTTCTTCGCGGTTTTCTGTGTTTGAGGCGACATTTTTTTTGGAAAAGGAAAATCCAATCGAAGTTAGAACTACAGCGGCAGCAAAAGCCACAGCCGAAAACAAAATAACCTGATTTCTAGAATACAATTTCATACGGTAAATATAATGAAATTTATGCCGCGTTTCTACTTTTGTTCCTTTGGTCTATGGTGGTTTCGATGAACTCAACCACCATGCTTTATTTTACGAAACTCTGCATCTTATCCAAAATCGCGTTCAGTTTTTCGCCATATTGTTTGTCCGCCGCCCAAGTTCCTGCCAAATCGTAAACATCGTGAGCAAGCTTTGTCTTGTGAACCCAATTGTAACGCGGATCGATAAGTTCGTTGTTCAGTTTTACATCTTCTGTTGTTGCGTAAGCCTGCAAATGCTGTATGTGAGCGCGAACTCCAAGCTGTTCTGTTTCAAAACGTTCGCCTGGATGTTCTGAATCGATTGCACCAAGTCCGCAATAATTGTGCATTTCAGGCGTTACAAGATTTCCGAACGTCAAATAACCAGTTTCAAGGCACATTTGCGCGAACGCGACATCAGAATTGATTCCTTCTTCTGCTGCTTCTTGAATGTAATAATTTGCAAACTGAGTTATATGCTTTTTGTCTTCGTTTGGGTTCTGCGAAAGAAAATAATTTGCAAGTTCCGTCGCATTTAAAACAGGAACGCCTAAAAGTTCGCGAGAAATCTTAGTTTCTTCTTTTGGAACGGAACGGCAAGAATAAAACGCGAAAGAAAAAATCAACGCAAGTGAAAAAATCTGCACAATCTGTGCGAATCGAAAATATTTAAAGTTTTTCATAATATATTTTCGGCGAATGAAATGTTATTTGTTAATAAAATCGCAACACACAGTCATTGTCGTCATTGCGAAACACGAAGTGCTGAAGCAATCTCAGAAAAGTTTGCAAACGTTAATAAGATTGCTAGCCTTCGGCGACCTTCGGTTCGCTCCGCTCGCAATGACGGTGCGTTTTGTCTTGCAATGACAATGTGTTTCCGCAGATTTTGCGTAGCAAAATCGAATCCGCGTGGCAATTTTTTGAGATTGCTTCGTTGTTAACAGCTTGCAGTTACAAAAAATTGTCAATTGTCAATTTTCAATTATCAATTGAATCGGAAGATGATCAGAATAACCGTTTCCTGAATAAATCTGAAATCTAAATGGAATTCCGTCATCTGAACTCCATTCTCCTAAAAGCGGCGCAAATTCTGCAATCTTTACATTTTTCGAAACAAAAAAATGGTCGATTCGCTCAAATTCGTCATTGAAATAATACGAGCCAGGATTTACGAGTTCGCCGTTTTCTGTTACGTTTTCTGCATCATTTGAAAACCATGGCGAAACTGCGCAAATCTCGCTTTTTTCAAAATCATCATTACGAAAGAAAACTTTTCCGCCTTCACAAAAGAATTCGTTTATGTCGCGGTTAAAGTCTCCGCACGCAATTATTTTTTCATTTTGCAAAAGCGATTCTTCAAAAAGCCGTGATAAGTTTGCTTCCTGAAAATTGCGCCAGATTTCAGTCTTTTCTTCGCCGCCGGATTTGCTTTTCCAGTGATTTACAAAAATTGTAAATGCGTCGTTTTTTGTTTTTATTTTCACTTTCAAAATAGGACGCATGCTTGGCTGCTTTTCATTTTCGCTTCTGATGTCAATGTTGTGAACGCTTGATTCAAGAATCGGAAGTTTTGAAAGAACTGCAATTCCAATCGCATCTCCTGGATTTTTTGCAAAAACCGCGTAGTTGTATTTTTTCCGTTGCGTAAAACTCATGTCTTGCAAACGATTTGAAATGTCAACGATAACTGCGTGATTTTCAATTTCTTCAAGAACGAAAATGTCCGCGTTTATTTTTCTGATTGAATCGCAAAGTCTGTCTAGCCGTTTTTCGTAGGCGGAACGATTCCAGTTTTTGCTTTTCTTGAATTCGGAATATTCTGTTCCATCTTTTGTTGCGTCAAAAAAACATTGAACATTCCAGTTTACAACTTTAAGATTTTGCGCGTTTGCGTTTTCCAGCGAGCAGCTTGAAAGAAACAAAACAAACGCGAAAAAGGGAAGAAAGATTTTTTGCATAAAAAAACTCCAGTTTTGCAAGATGAAAGCACAAAATGTGCCTACAAATAATTAGTAAATCTTTTGCAAAAACTGAAGTCTAAGTCGAAAATAATTTGAAATATAAGAAGTCTAGAAAAATTGTTTCCGCTTCCGCAAAAATCCGTTTCTGCTCCGCGTGGTGCACGTCGCAATGAAGATTATTGACGGTTGCTCTGCAACCTCAACGTGCAAACGCTCGCAAAAGCCATTTTTTTGCTACGCTTCAACAATTTTTATTAATTTCAATTTATTTAAATTTCAAAGGGGCTGCGTAGCAATTCCGAATCCGTGTTGCAATTATCACACATTGAATTTGAAGAAAAGCACGTCGCCGTCTTGAACAATGTAATCTTTTCCTTCCTGGCGATATTTTCCGGCTTCCTTGATTTTCGCTTCTGAACCGTACTTTTTCAAATCGTCGATAGAATATGCTTCGGCTTTGATAAATCCTTTTTCAAAATCCGTATGGATTACACCAGCCGCTTGAGGAGCTTTGTCGCCAGCATGAATTGTCCAGGCACGACATTCGTCAGGTCCGCCAGTAAAGAAAGTTCTAAGTCCCATCAAGTGATACGCTTTGCGAGCCAAAGTTGCAAGTCCTGATTCTTTTAATCCAACTGAATCCATAAAATCTTTTCGGTCGTTAGGATCAGTTATTTCTGACAAATCCGCTTCAAACTTTCCGCAAATCACGACAACTTCAGATTTTTCTTCATCGGCGATTTTCTTTACAACTTCAACATATTTGTTTGTTCCGCTTTGAATTGAATCTTCGTCAATGTTTGCAACGTAAAGAGTCGGCTTCATCGTCAAAAGAAACATATCTTTTATTGCAAGTTTTTCATCGTCAGAAAGTTCCGCAGTTCTTGCGCATTTTCCGTCCTGCAAAAGCGGCTTTATTTTTGCAACTGCGCTGTTCCATGGAGCAAGCTGCTTTTCCGCGTCTTTTCCAAGAGCACGAACAGTTTTTATGTTTTTTTCTTCGCGCTTTGCAATTGTCTGCAAATCTGCCTGTGCAAGTTCGTAATTTATTGTAAGAATGTCGCTTTCAGGATCAATTGGAGCGGCGGTGTTTGCATCTTCGCGGACGTGCATAATATCGGGATTGTCAAAACATCGGACAACGTGCGCGATGCAGGCAGTTTCGCGGATATTCGCCAAGAACTGATTTCCAAGCCCTTCGCCTTGACTTGCGCCTTTTATAAGTCCTGCAATGTCAACAAATTTTACAGTTGCAGGAGTTTTCTTTTTTGGATTATTTATTTTTGCAAGAAAATCAAGCCGCTCGTCTGGAAGTTCAACGATTCCAATGTTCGGCTCAATTGTGCAGAACGGAAAATTTTCTGCTGCTGCAGGAGCGGCGGTCAACGCTGAAAAAATGGTAGATTTTCCGACGTTCGGTAAACCAACAATTCCACAATCTAAAGACATAATAATTCCTTCGTTTTTATGATTTTTGTTTAGTTTGATGAATTTATTATCGAATGTCGAGTTTTTTTAGTACGGAATATAAAGAATGCACGTAGGCAAGGTTCCGATTTGAAAAACAATCTGCACAAGCGAGTTCAACTTTTCAATAATTCTGAAAAACCGCTTGTTAGGTGATTTCGACTTGCTCAATCACCATAACTTTTTTACGAACGCGGAAACCGTTTTTCATAATCGGGTTCTTGCCGAGAGTGTATTTTTGCTAGTATGTTTATAAACTCGACATTCTATCAATTATTCTTTTATCGCTTCAAATGCTTTTTCTGCTTTGTCGCACCAGGATTTTTTTACATCGTCTGTTGCAAAAAGCGCGTTGAAAGCATTTAAGATAAGTTTTTTTATTTCGCTCATCGAAAAGTTTGCTTCGCTGTGAAGTTTCCAGAATTCTTCGAGCAAAGTTGTCTTGAAGAAAACAGGATCGTCTGTGTTTACAGTTACATAAAGTCCTTTGTCGTAAAACTGGCGAATCGGATGCTCTGCGATTGATTTTACGTAATGTCTTGTGAAAACGTTGCTTGTCGGACAAACTTCAAGCGGAAGCTGAGTTTCTTTTAAAGTCTGCATAAGCTTTTCGTCTTGAATCGCAGTGATTCCGTGTCCGATTCGTTCTGCATGAAGATAATTTATTGTGTCCCACATTGATTCAGGTCCTACATCTTCGCCGGCGTGAGCGACTGCGTGGAATCCTTCTTTTATTGCTCGTTCAAAAACAGGAGCATATTCTTTTGCAGGTCCTTTTGCTTCTGCTCCTCCAAGTCCGATTCCGATTACGTCGTCGCAAGGATATTGTTTAAGAAGCTCGTAATTTTTCATTGCGTTTTCGCATCCGAAAGTTCTTGAAACATCGAGCAGAAGCTTTATCGTGATTCCGTGATTTTTTTTGATTTCTGCGATTTTTTTAGAGAAAATTTTAATCATCTTTGGATATTCAAAGCCTTTTTTCAAAAATGCAGTCGGAGCAAAAAAAGCTTCCGTGTAGACAATGTTGTTTTCAAGAAGATAAGTTTCCAAATCGTCGAAAACGTAGTTGAAATCGTCTTCGCTTGTGAACAAATCCTGCACTTTAAGGAACGCCTGGATAAATCCGTTCAGGTCGTCGTAAGAAAACAGATTTTTTATGTCATCGTCCGACATTTCTTTTTCAAATCGTTTTTTATAAAGAGTTTTCACTGTGTGGATCGTAGGAACAGCCTCGATATGAAGATGGATTTCCGCTTTAGGAACGCTTTTTAAAAATGTATAGAATTCTGTTTTTTCCATTTTCTTCTCCAAAGTAAACAAGTCTCACCTTCTTTCATTTTCGGCAGAACGCAAATCAAACTTTAAATCAATTGATTGTTCGCTCCAAGTTCAAATGCTTTTCTGTTCATTTCTACAAATTGTGGTTTTACAAGTTTTTCGATTGCCGAAAGCCATTCTTCTTCTGGAAAATCCAGGTATTTTGAAAGCCGGCCGAGCAGAACGATGTTCACGCATTTTGCGCTTCCTGCTTTTTCAGCAAGAGAAAGACAATCGATTGCGTCGATTTTGATATTTGCATTTTGAATTGTTTCTTTTATATCTTGCGGATATTCTGCAGCTCCTGTAATAACAGGCATCGGATCGATTTTTTGCGTGTTTGTTACAATAGTTCCGTCTTTTTTTAGAAAATCCGTGTAGCGAGCCGCTTCAAGAAGTTCAAACGAAACGATAAAATCCGCTTCGCCTTTGTCGATAATCGGAGAATAAACTTTGTCTCCGTAGCGAACATAAGTTACAACAGAACCGCCGCGCTGACTCATTCCGTGAACTTCGCTTACTTTAACATCAAATCCTGAATCCAAAAGAACTTTTCCAAGTGTTTTAGAAGCGAGCAAAGCGCCTTGTCCTCCGACGCCGACAATCATTATGTTTTTTACCATTTTTGTTTCCTTATAAAAATGTGGTTACTTCGCTCCGTGTGCAAGCGGGCGAGAACCTCAACCATCGCTAAGATACGAACGCGTCAAATTTGCAAAGTTCCGCGCAAACGCCGCAGCCGACGCACAATGTTTTGTCTACTTTCGCTTTTTTGTTTTTCATCGAAATTGCGGGACATCCGATTTTCATGCACATTTTGCAGCTTCTGCATTTTTCTTCGTTTACATAAAGCGGCGGTTTTGGCTTTACTTCTTTTAATAAAACGCAAGGTCTGCGGCTTATTATCAAGCTTGGAAAAGGCTCTTCAAGCTCTTCTTTGACTGCTTTTTCACATTCAGAAAGATTGTAAGGATCAACAACTTTGATTCTTTCAATTCCCATTGAACACGCAAGAAGTTCTATGTCAACTCTGCCAGATGCTTCTCCGTAAAGATTTTTTCCGGTTGTAGGATTCTGCTGATGCCCTGTCATTCCTGTGATTGAATTGTCCAAAACGATTACAGTTGAGTTTGTCTGGTTGTAGGCAATGTTTAAAAGTCCAGTTATTCCAGAATGAGCAAAAGTTGAATCTCCGATAACTGCAACGCTTTTCTTTTCGTTTTCTTCGCCGCCGGCTTTGTTCCAGCCGTGAAGCGAACTTACTGACGCGCCCATGCAAAGATTCATGTCCATTGCATAAAGCGGAGCCGCCGCGCCTAAAGTGTAGCAGCCAATGTCGCCCATCACATTCAGTTTTAGTTTTGAAAGAATATAGAAAATTCCTCGATGCGGACAACCTGCGCACATAATCGGAGAGCGAATCGGAAGATTCGGAATTTTAAATGCGTTTTCACTTTCAGAAAGAATTTTTTTCTGTTCGTCTGGAATTATTTCGTAAAGGCATTTCCTTAAAAGATTCTGTGAATATTCTCCGCAGATTGGAAGCAAATCTTTTCCGTGAATTTCGTTTTTAAGATTGAGAGCGCGGACAAAAGATTCAAAAATCGGGTCGAGTTCTTCAACGATGTAGATTTTTTCAACTTTAGACGCAAAATCGCGAATCATTTTTTCAGGAAGCGGATTTACAAGCCCAAGTTTTAAAACAGAAACGGAACAGCCGAAAACTTCCTTTACATATTGATAACTTGTGGAAGAAGTTATGATTCCGATTTTTGCAGAATTGTTTTCCGGCTTTGCAAGTTCAACTTTTACAAGTCCGCTTTCGCTTGCCCAGTCCGCGATTTTTTTGTTCCGCTCTTCAACGACTGGATGTTTTTTAATCGCGTTTGCAGGTGTCATTACATTTTTCTGAATGTTCTTTTCGTAATTTTTTCGCGGAACTTCAATTCGTTCTTCTGATTCAACAATGCTTTGCGAATGGCTTACGCGCGTGCAAAGTTTGAAAAGAACTGGCGTGTCAAATTTTTCGGACATTTCAAACGCGATTTTCATAAAGTTTTTTGCTTCGCTAGAATCGCTTGGTTCAACCATCGGAATTTTTGATGCAATCGCATGATGACGAGAATCTTGTTCGTTCTGGCTAGAATGCATTCCAGGATCGTCGGCAACGCCAACAACAAGTCCTGCATTCACGCCGGAATAACTTGCCGTGTAAAGCGGATCGGCGGCAACATTCAAGCCGACGTGTTTCATCGCGCAAAAAGAACGAACGCCAGCCAAAGATGCGCCGAATGCAGTTTCAAGCGCGACTTTTTCGTTGGGTGCCCATTCACAATAGATTTCTTTGAATTTCGCCGCTTCTTCACTGATTTCAGTGCTCGGCGTTCCCGGATAATTAGAAACAAGTTTGCATCCTGCCTCAAAAAGCCCGCGAGCAGCAGCAGCGTTCCCCAACATTAATTGTTTCATCAATTTTGTCCTGAGTTTATAAAAATGAAGTTTTGTCTGCTTTTATATTCTACCGCGAATCTCTGATTAATGCACAGTTATTGTTTAAAATCCACAGTCATACGAAATTAACAATTTCCAATCCGTGTGACAATTGTTTTTATGCTGAAGCCGTATGTGATTTCACTCTGCCTTGAAAACGTGTGCCTTTTGCATTATGAATTATAAATCATGAAAAACGGAAACAGCGTGAAATCGGATTTCAGGACTTCTCTGCTTGAAAAATATTACGGAAAATTCAATGAAGACCACAGGCTTGAAACTAGGCACGGAAAAGTTGAATTCACGACATCGATGAAATTCATTCACGAGATAATAAACCAGATTGAAGACGAACGGAAAATTTCTGAAAGTGGAAACATTTTTTCTTCAGAAGACAAAAATCCGCCAAAAAAAAACATAAAAATCCTTGATGTCGGAGCCGGAACCGGACGCTATTCTCTTGCGCTCTGCCGCGAAGGCTTTGATGTGACGGCGGTCGAGCCGGTCAAGCGGAATATCGAGGTTTTAAGAAGCCATCACGAGAAAATCAAGACATGGCAGGGGAACGCTTTGAATCTTTCTTTCCTTGAGGACAATGTTTTTGACATCACGATTATGTTCGGCCCGATGTATCATCTTTGCTCTGAGGAGGAGCGGCTCCGCGCGTTTTCCGAAGCAAAGCGAGTGACAAAAAAAGGCGGATTCATTTTCGCCGCCTACATAATGAATGAATACGCTCTTCTGAAATACTGCTTCGGCGAGGACAAAATCGCTGAATGTCTTGAAAACGGCTCTCTGACAGGCGATTTTCATTGCGTCACAAAAGAGAACGATTTGTATTCGTATCTTAGGCTTTGCGACATTGATTCCTTGAACGAAAAGACAGGATTCAAATTGATAAAGCGTTTCGCTCAGGACGGAGCGTCTGATTATATGAGGCGCGAACTGAACGCGATGAGCGAGGAAACGTTCAGCCTTTTCATAAAATATCATCTTGCGACCTGCGAAATGCCTGAACTTTTGGGCGCGTCAAGCCACGTCGTCGATGTGCTGCAAATTGGAAATTGACAATTATTTGTGTTTCTGTTTGAAGGCAGAACCGCATTTTTTAATTCGCTTCAATTCTCAATTCGTTTTGAGACTGCGATTCCGTCGCCGCATTTGTAAAAATCCGTGTGGAATTCTGTGTTCGCTTTAAGGAAATCGATGTAACGGCGGATTTTTTTTACAAGCCGGATTGTGCTTGCGTTGTGCGTCATGGAAATGTCGTCGACCATTCCGTGGAAAGAAAGATTGTCGCTTATAAAAACTCCGCCCGGAGCAAGATTCTTTTTGTATTTCTCAAAAAATTTAATGTACTGCGCTTTCGCCGCGTCGATGAAAATCAGGTCGAATTTTCCTTCCAGGTCCATCATCAGAGCGTCGCCGAAAACCGCGTTGATTCTGTCTTCAAGTCCGCAGTCCTGGATGTTCTGTTTTGCCCGGATTTCCCTGTCGATGTCCACCTCGATTGTTGTCACAAAAACATCGTCTTTTGCCTTTGCAAAACGGATCGCCGAATAACCGATTGCCGTTCCTATTTCAAGAATCTGTTTTACGTCGTGCTCGATTATGTAACTGCATATAAAATCCGCGCCCTCGTCCTTTAAAACCGGAACATCGTTTTTTCTTGCGAATTGTTTTATGTCGGAAATCTCGTTCATAGCGGAGATGAGTTTATGCTTTTTCCCGGAAGATTGTCAACTTTGAGCGAGGAAAGTCCGTTCGGCTGAATTGCAGACGTTTTCCGCAATTGTCAACTTTCCTGATTCAGATTAAAATGAACCGTTCTAAAAAAAATAAATCTTAAAAATAAACGCCGGGTGGGAAATGGCTTACGTAAAAAATCTTTTTGACCAGAATTTTATCCAGTATGCAAGTTATGTAATTCGAGACAGAGCGATTCCTGACATTATCGACGGATTGAAGCCTGTCCAGAGGCGAATCATACACACGATGATTAAAACTGACGACGGACGGTTTGTGAAAGTCGCGAATGTTGTCGGAAAAGTCATGGCTTATCATCCGCACGGAGACGCTTCAATTTACACGGCGCTTGTTAATCTTGCCAACAAGGAACTTTTCATCGACAAGCAGGGAAACTTCGGAAACCTTTTCACAGGAGACTCGGCTTCGGCTCCGCGATACATTGAATGTCGTCTTCGTCCTGTGACCCGCGAAATCCTGAACACAAATCCCAGAATAACTCAGTATGTTGAGACTTACGACGGACGCGACACTGAGCCTGTCGCATTCCAGGCGAAACTTCCTCTCGTTCTTATTATGGGCGCGGAAGGAATCGCGGTCGGAATGTCAACTCAGATAATGAGTCACAATATCCACGAAGTGATTGAGGCGGAGAAAAAATGCCTGCGCGGCGAAAGTTTTGAGCTTTTCCCTGATTTCAGGACAGGCGGACTGATTGATGTGAGCGATTACAAGGACGGGCTTGGAAAACTTATCGCGCGGGCAAAACTTGACACAAGCGACGACAAGAAAATCACGATAACGGAACTTCCTTACGGTTCGACTTCGGAAAGCCTGATTGATTCAATTGAAAAGGCCGCGAAATCGGGAAAAGTAAAAATCGCATCGATAAACGACTACACTGCGGACAGTGTGAACATCGAGATAAAACTTCCGCGCGGAGTTTATTCAAAAGATGTTGTCGATTCGCTTTACGCGTTCACTGACTGCGAGAAAACGATATACTGCAATCTTCTTGTGATAAAGGACAATATGCCGGTTCAGATGACCTGCACTCAGGTTATCGAATATCACGCGAAGCAGCTTACATCGATTCTGAAAAGCGAGCTTGAGCTTGAAAAGCAGGATCTGATGGAGAAACTTCATCTAAGGACTTTGGAACGGATTTTTGTGGAGGAGCGAATCTACAAGAAAATCGAGGAGATGAAAACTGAAGCGGCTGTTGTGAAAGCGGTGAAAGACGGATTTGTTCCTTTCAAGGCTGAGCTTATCCGCGCAATCACAGACGAGGATGTCGAGCATCTTTTGAAGATTCCGATCCGGCGAATCTCGCTTTACGACATAAACAAAAACCGCAAGGAAGTCCAGGCGATAAACGCGCGGATTAAAGAAATCAATCAGCTTTTAAAGCATCTTGTTGAATACGCGATAAGTTATCTTGACGGAATCGAGGCAAAACTTGACTCGTCTTCTGTGAAGCGCAGGACAAAACTTTCAAGAATCAAAACAGTCGATGTGAAAGCCGTTGTGAAAAGGGACACGCCGCTTAAATACGACGAAAAATCAGGTTATCTTGGAACTTCGGTTTCAGGCGGAACAGAACTTCTGAAAATCACGCCTTACGACAGGATTGTTTTTGTAAGAAAGAGCGGAATCTATTCAGTTACAGAATCTCCTGACAAGGTTTTTGTAGGTCCGGGGCTTCGTTACTGCGGATTTGCGGACAAGGACGAAATCTCAAAAGTTCTTTTCACAGTTTTGTACCGCGACCCGGAAACTCAGTTTGTCTACATAAAGCGTTGTCGTATCGGCGGCTACATTATGAACCGCGACTATTTCTTTGCTCCGGAAGGAATGGAAGTTCTTCATGTCGACACAAGAAAGTCGTTCAAGTTCACGCTGAATTATGTTCCAAAGACGCGGCTTAAAGTCCTTAAAGAAGTTTTCAAAGCGGATGACTTTGCGGAAAAAGGCGTCAAGGCTCAAGGTGTCCGCGTCGTTCCAAAAGAAGTCTTGAATCTTGAAGTGAATTGATTGATAATAAATCAGTCTGGCAACTGAGTTGTCGGACAGATTTTATGACGGATGAATCATGAATCGATTTTTATTCAGGAATTTAGAGGTGTTTATATGGACGAAATAGCAATTTACACTGACGGAGGCTGCCACGGAAATCCAGGTCCTGGAGGCTGGGCAGTTGTCGCTATCGCCGGCGATAAAGTGAAGAGAATTTCAGGCGGCGAAAAACTTTCGACAAACAACAGAATGGAGCTTACAGCCGCGATTCAGGCTTTGACGCTTGTGAAAAACTCGCCTGAGTTCGCCGGCAAAAAAATCACGGTTTATATCGACAGCCAGTATGTGAAAAGCGGAATAACTGACTGGATTTTCATGTGGAAAGAACGGAACTGGAAAAACAGCGAGAAAAAGCCTGTTAAAAACAAGGATCTGTGGCTTGAACTCGACGACTTGAATTCCTCGCTTTCTGTCGAATGGAAATGGATAAGAGGACATTCCGGAATCGAATTCAATGAGGAATGCGACAAACTCTGCCAGCAGGAAATCGCCAAGTTCGAGAAATAAAAATGCAGATAAAATGTCCTGCCTGCGGCTCGTCAATCACTTTGGAGCAGAACGCTTACGATTCAATCGCGAGCGAAGTCAGAAACGAGCAGTTTGAAATCGAGCTTGAAAAACGCGCCGCATCTTTGGCGAAATCAAAAGAATCTGAAGTCCAGCTTGCTGTCTCAAAAGCGGAAAACCAGAAAGAAAAAGAAATCGCTGACTTGAAGCAGAAAATCGCTTCGCTGAACGCTGAAATCTCTTCCCAGAAGACAAAATCAGAATCAGATTTAAAGGTCGCTCTGATTCAAAAAGAAAACCAGATTGCCGAGCTTAAAGGAAGGCTTGATTCAAGCCAGAAAGAAAACGCGCTTCAGATAAAAAACGCTCTTCAGGAAAAGGAAAAAGAAATAATCCAGCTGAAAAGCGATTTGAAGCTCACCGAAGCGAAATCTGAAAGCAATGAGAAAAGCCTTAAAGAACGCTACGAGAACCAGATAAAGGCGAAAGACGAGGAAATCGCGTTCTATAAAGATTTTAAAGCCAAGGAATCCACAAAACAGATCGGCGAGGACCTTGAGCAGTTCTGCCAGAACGAATTCAACAAAAACCGCGCGCTCGGATTCCAGAACGCGTATTTTGAAAAGGACAATCAGGTTTCAAAATCTTCAGGAAGCAAAGGCGACTTTATTTTCCGCGAGGCAAGTCAGGACGGAGTTGAGTTCATTTCGATTATGTTCGAAATGAAAAACCAGGCGGACGAAACTTCGACAAAGCACAAGAACGAGGATTTCCTTAAAGAACTTGATAAAGACCGAAACGAGAAAAAATGCGAGTACGCTGTCCTTGTTTCTATGCTTGAAAGCGAAAGCGAGCTTTACAACACAGGAATCGTGGATGTCTCGCACAAATATCCTAAAATGTATGTGATTCGTCCCCAGTTTTTCATTCCTGTGATAACTTTTCTGCGGAACGCCGCCTTGAACACGCTGGATGCGAAGCGCGAGCTCAAAATGATTCAGGCTCAGAATATGGATATAACTCATTTTGAAGAGGATTTGAACAGATTCAAGGAAGGCTTCAGCCGGAACTACAGCCTTGCGAGCCGGAAATTCATGAACGCGATTGAGGACATCGACAAGGCGATTTCAAATCTTCAGAAGATGAAGGAAGATTTGCTGAGCTCGGAAAACAATTACAGGCTTGCGAACAACAAGCTTGATGATTTGAGCGTCAAAAAACTCACAAAAAACAATCCGACCATGAAGCAGAAATTTGAAGAAATCGGAAGCGGAAACTGAAGCAAAATCGGAGATAAAATCGGCGGTAAAGAACAAAAAAATTTGCCGTTTTGCAGGATTTTTTATAATTTTAAACTTGTATATAAAAACCGCTTTTTAACTGCGGGAATTATAGAATTAGAGGTATATAAAAATGGCTAGACAGTTATTATTCAATGAAGATGCACGCAGAAAGCTTCTTTCTGGTGTAGAACAGATTTCAAAAGCAGTAAAAGTTACTCTTGGTCCTTGCGGACGAATGGTAATGCTCGACAAGAAATACGGTTCACCAACAATCACAAAGGATGGCGTTTCTGTTGCAAAGGACATTGAACTTGCAGATCCTTATGAAAACATGGGAGCGCAGTTTGTACGTGAAGTCGCTTCAAAAACAAATGATGATGCGGGCGACGGAACAACAACTGCTACAGTTTTGGCTTACGCGCTTGTTCGCGAAGGCTTGAAATCAGTTGCTGCTGGAATGACTCCGATTGATATTAAACGCGGAATGGAAAAAGCCGTTGCAGTCGCAGTAAACGAAGTTAAGAAAAATTCAAAGCCGGTAAAAGATGCCGCTGATATTAAAAACATCGCTACAATTTCTGCAAACAACGATCCTGAAATCGGCGGATTAATCGCTGATGCAATCGAAAAGGTTGGAAAAGACGGCGTAATCACAGTTGAAGAATCAAAGAACATGGAAACAACAGTTACAACTGTAGAAGGAATGCAGTTCGACCGCGGATATATTTCTTCTTACTTTGTAACAGACCGCGAAAGAATGGTTGCAGAATTCTCTGATGCAAACGTTTTGATTTACGACAAGAAAATCTCGTCAATGAAAGATTTGCTTCCAATTCTTGAAAAAGTTGCAAACGCAGGACAGTCGCTTGTTATCATCTGCGAAGATGTTGACGGCGAGGCTTTGACAACTTTGGTCTTGAACACAATCCGCGGAACAATCCGTGTTTGCGCTGTCAAGGCTCCTGGATTTGGCGACAGGAGAAAGGATATGCTTCAGGACATCGCGATTTTGACTGGAGCGACAGTTGTTTCTGAAGAAGTCGGACTTAAACTTGAAACTTGCGGAACTGAAGTTTTGGGTCAGGCTAAATCAATCAAAATCGACAAAGACAACACAACAATCGTCGGCGGAGTAGGCGAAAAGAAAGCGATTTCTGACAGAATCTCTGAAATCAAGAATCAGATTGAAAAATCTACATCTTCTTACGATAAAGAGCAGCTTCAGAAACGTCTTGCAAAACTCGCAGGCGGCGTTGCGGTAATCAATGTCGGCGCGACAACTGAAACTGAAATGAAAGAAAAGAAATTCCGTGTTGAAGATACAATCGCCGCAACTCGTGCTGCTTTGGAAGAAGGCGTTGTTGCAGGCGGCGGACTTGCTCTTATTGAAGCATCTAAGGCTCTTGATAATATTCCAGCGGATCTTTCAGAAGACGAAAAAGTCGGATTCAAGATTGTTCGCCGCGCTTTGGAAGAACCAATTCGCCAGATTGCAGACAATGCTGGTCTTGACGGAGCAGTAATTGCAGATCGTGCAAAGAACGAAAAGAAAGGCGTTGGCTTCAATGCTTACACAGGCGAATGGGTCAACATGATTGAATCTGGAATCATTGATCCGGCGAAAGTTACAACTTGCGCTTTGAAAAACGC
>CAZSHF010000030.1:0-2582 GCA_964606655.1 uncultured Treponema sp. | reverse complement strand
TTGAATCTGGAATCATTGATCCGGCGAAAGTTACAACTTGCGCTTTGAAAAACGCCGCTTCAATCGCTTGCACACTTTTGACAACAGAATGCGCAATCACAGATATTCCAGAACCAAAGGCTCCGGCTGCAGCTCCTTCCCCAGACATGGGATATTAATCTAGCCTTAAACGAAGTTTAAGGGAGGCAAGCCAGACCTAACTTGCGTTTACGACAATTAGAATGCTTGCCCGATATGGGATATTAATCCAGCATTAAACAAAGTTTAATTAAAACAAAACACGTTTCAAGCAGAAATGTCTGAAGCGTGTTTTTTTATGCATAAACATTTTTTGTGAAATCTTAAAAAGTACAAAAGCCGAAAAATGTTCTGTATCGCACAATAAAAATGTTTTGTTTCTGTTAATTATTTGAAAGTCGCATTATCTTAAAAACCGAACACAGTGTTCGTTATTTTTATTGCGGAGGTTTTTATGATGCGTTTTTTCAAAAAATGGATTGATAATGATACAAAACTAACTTCGATTTTTGCGGCGATTTCCGCAGTTTCACTTGTTTTAAGCATTACAAAGGTTTTGCAAAAGGTTTTTCCGTTCAACAAAATCGACATTGCTTGGATTGCGATTGTTCTTTCCGGCGTTCCGATTATTTTCGGGGCGATGAAAGGACTTTTTTTCGAGCATGACATAAAAGCGGACGTTCTTGTTGCGATGGCTTTAGTTGCTTCTGTTGTGACGAAAGAATATTTCGCGGCGGGCGAAGTTGCTTTGATTATGCAGATTGGCTCGCTTCTTGAAGATTATACGTCTGGAAAAGCGGAAAAAAGCATTGAAAAACTTGTAAATCTTAATCCGCAAATGGCACGCGTTATAAAAAACGGAAAAGATGTTCTTGTTTCGGTTGAAGAAGTTTGTGTTGGTGACGAAATCCGCGTTCTTGCCGGAGAAACAATTCCAGTTGACGGAATCATTCTTTCGGGCGAAACATCAGTTGACCAATCAATAATGACTGGCGAAAGCATTCCTGTTGATAAAAGCGCAGACGACAAAGTTACAAGCGGAACTGTAAATCAGTTTGGTGTTTTCACGATGAAGGCTGAAAAGCAAAGCAAAGATTCTTCGCTTCAAAGAATGATTCGCCTTGCAAAAGAAGCGGAGGAAAACAAAGCTCCTGTAGTTGCTCTTGCTGATAAATGGGCGACTTGGCTTGTTGTTGTGGCTCTGCTTTGCTCGGTTGGAACTTGGATTTTCACAAAAGATTTTATGCGTGCTGTGACAGTTTTGGTTGTGTTCTGTCCGTGCGCGTTTATTCTTGCAACGCCGACTGCGGTTCTTGCAGGAATTGGAAACGCGGCAAAATACGGAATCATTATTCGTTCTGGTTCGTCGCTTGAAAAACTTTCAAAGATTCAGTTTGCGGCGTTTGATAAAACTGGAACATTGACTTACGGAAAGCCAGAAGTTTCAGAAATTTATTGTGCAGACGAACATTTTTCTGAAAACGGCATTGTGAAAATTTGCGCCGCAGCTGAAAAACATTCTGAGCATCCGCTTGGAAAGGCGATTTTGAAAAAATGTCTTGAAACTGAAAATGAAAGCGACATTCCAAATGCAAGCAATGTGAAAATCATTCAAGGTCAAGGAATCAAAGCATTTGTTGAAGGAAAAGAAGTTGTCTGCGGAAAAGAAAAGCTTATGGAATCCGCTGGAATCGGCATTTCTTCTTCGTTGAAAGCAAAATCAAGCGAACTTTTGAAAAACGGTTCTACTTTGATTTACGTCGCGGTTGAAAACAAAATCGCAGGAATTATTGCTTTGTCAGATAAAATCCGCGAAGATTCGTTAAGCACGATTACAAAACTAAAATCCGCAAGAATAAATCCGATTCTTTTAACAGGCGACAACGAATGTTCCGCAAAAAACGTCGCTGCAAAATGCAGAATCGATGATGTTCACGCAAATCTTCTTCCTGAAGACAAAATGAACATAATCAAAGAATATTCGCAGCAAAAAAAATCTATCTGCATGATTGGCGACGGCGTGAACGATGCTCTTTCTTTGGCAACAGCAGATGCAGGAATTGCGATGGGCGGAATTGGAAGCGACATTGCGATTGAAAGTTCAGATGCAGTTTTGCCAAGCGACGACATAAAACGAATTCCGTATCTTTTTATGCTCACAAAAAAAGTCATGTCAAAAATCAAAGTGAACATAACCGCATCGATGATTATAAACATTACAGCAGTTGTTCTTTCCGCGCTTGGAATATTAACGCCTGTAACCGGCGCGCTTTGGCACAATTGCGGTTCAGTTTTTGTTGTTGTGAACGCGGCGTTGCTTTTGCGATTCAAAGATAAAAATGAAATAGGAAATGTGAGATATGAAATATGAAGTGCCTTGCCGTTATTGTAAGCGAAACGAAGCTACGCGTCATTGCGAAGGCTTTAGTCTGAAGCAATCTTGGAAAAGTCTGCAAGTGCTAATGTGATTGCTTCGCCTTCGGCTCGCAATGACGTTGCATTTTGTTTCGCGATGACGAATCAATCACAAATTTCATTTTTGGATAAAGTGTGATATATTAAAA